>JANJXE010000235.1 GCA_024709185.1 Paludibacter sp. | reverse complement strand
ATTCTCTAACGCTTATGCACGATGGTGCGGGCCTGGGACTGTACATTTGTTACCGACTCGCAACCCTATTGGGAGTAACTATCAGAATGGAAAGTGAACAAGATTCCGGAACACAGTTTCAACTTACAATACCCATGCAATTGGGAGATGTCAGGGTACTGGAAGCCCACCAATCAACTACCGGAGGTTACAATTTTAAAGATTGCCGCATTCTGTTGGTAGAAGATAACGACACCAACCGATTTATAGCACGTCAAACCCTTCAAAATACAGGTTGTCAGATAACAGAAGCTGTAAATGGCCAGGAAGCAATTGACCTGGTCAGAAAACACAATTTCGATCTTATTCTTATGGATATTCAAATGCCTGTAATGAACGGAATGATAGCAAGTAGAATTATCCGGCAGGAACTCAATTTAACTATACCTATTATTGCATTCACTGCAAATGCCATCGACAGTGAAATCGACAAATACTTAAGTTACGGGATGGATGATTACATTGTGAAGCCCTATCGTGAAACAGAGTTATACGAAAAAATAAACAAATTTATGTACCGTGAAAGTATGAACCAGGAACAAATACCATTGAACGAGAAACTTTACGACCTAAGTTATCTCCGGGAATTAAGTCAGGGAGACGAAAGTTTCACTAAACAGATTATTGAAACATTTATTGCAATGGTGGAACAGTCGGTAGTACAGATGCAAACTGCATTAGAAAACAAAGATGTTGAAACTTTGCGTAAAATTGCACATAAGATAAAACCAACATTAGCTAACTTCCAGATTAACAGCATAAAAGAATTGGTTGAGAAAATAAATTCCCTCAAATCTGAAGACAATAACTGGGAGGAGATAAGCAACGACACCAACAAAATTACAGGTATATTAACAACCATTCAGATTCAATTAAAAAAAGACATCGAAGAATAATAATATTTTTATCCATTTATTTCTGAAAAAAAAAGCTATAGTACTTGATATGTAAAATATTTTATTACTTTTGCATGTAGTAGTACAATATTTTTTGTAATTATTACAAATACTTAAAGCAACCTTATCCGCTGGCTGAAACATGGCTGCCTGTTCAGGAGACGAATGTTGAAGCAAAATATTATCAGGATGAAGAAAGTAATAGTTATTGACGACAACACAGTATCGCTGGTACTGATTGCAAAAATATTAAATAATGCAGGTTACAAGGCTATTGTAACTGACGACGCTACCAATGCACTTGAGAAAATCAGGCAGGAAAAACCGGCGATGATTATTCTGGATATTGAGATGCCTGAAATTACGGGTTTTGAACTTTGTCGTAAAATAAAAACCCAGGATGACTTAAAGGATATTCCGGTTATATTCCTGACTGCCAATCAGGAAACAGACACCTTGGTAGAAGGATTTCAGTCGGGTGGAGTCGATTTTATTACCAAGCCATTCAGGAAGGAAGAGTTGTATGTTCGGGTGCGAAATCACATTGAACTTGCCGAATCGCGAAAAACGATTATTGAAATGAATAAGTCGCGCGATAAGCTGTATTCAATTATTGCTCACGACATCCGATCCCCGCTTGCAGGTATACTGCAAACTATTGATGCTATTGATCAGGGATTTTTCGATCCGTCATCCGAATTGTTCCGTGAAATTATACGTGACCTGAAAGGTAGGACCAATGAAACCAACACACTGCTCAACAGCTTGTTGCAGTGGACAAGAATGCAGGATAAGTCAGTAGCTCTGAACCCCAAGATGACCAACATTTACGATGTGGTGAAAAGTTGTATCAGTTTACTGGAACTGAATGCCCGCGAGAAGAACATTACGATCGAGCTGAAGGTAAAGAAAAATTACGAAGCATTTTGCGACGAAGTAAGCATACATACAATTTTCAGAAACTTAATCAACAATGCGATTAAATTTACACCTGAAAACGGCAAGGTGACTATCAATGCAAAAAGCGGTATCCGTTACGTGGAGGTTACCGTGGAAGATACCGGCGTTGGAATGAGCGATGAAATCATCAATAAGATTCTTGTTGAAAACGAACACTATACCAGTTTTGGAACTCATAACGAAAAAGGAACGGGTTTAGGATTGATGATTGTAAAGAATTTTGTTCAACGTAACAAAGGAACGTTGAAAATTGAAAGTAAAGAAGGGTATGGTAGTAAATTTACGATTGGCATTCCTGCTTTACCACGTAACAGCAGTATTCCCAAAAAGAGAACAAAAGTGACTGAAAAGAAATCAGAATAAACGGAAGATATGAACAAAAAGATATTGATCATCGACGATAATAACGAATTCAGACGGCTTACTAAAACCATTCTGATGAGTAAATACGAAGTAGAAACGGCGATTAACGGAATTGAAGCTTTCACCCTTCTACAAAGCGGCTACATGCCTGATCTGATTGTCACCGACCTTATGATGCCAGGTATGGGTGGAAAAGGTTTTGTTGAACAATTGAAATCGAGTGGCGTATTTCAACACATTCCGGTAATAGTTTTATCGTCGATTGATAAAAGCGACGAAAAAATACAGCTACTTCAACTGGGCGCTTCCGATTACCTTGAAAAGCCTTACAACCCATCGGAATTGCTCATCCGTATTGAGAATATTTTCAAATTCAGAGTTTAGACCGACTTATAACATCGTATGACAGTGAAGGCGTTGTACATAGGAAAAGACCCCGGATTTACCGAAAGGATAAGTCAGGGGGAGTGTCGCTTTGAATTCCAACAGTTCAGCTCGGTATTTGAAGCAGTTGTCCTTTTTCAATCCTCTGATTGTATTTTTTTCCATGAAGAAAATGAAGTTGATACGCTTCGGGCTTTGCAAATTATTCAGCAAAATGTAATGGGCCGACATACAATCGTGTTTGTTATCGGAGATAAGTCACATGCTCAATCCTGGCTGAAAAATGGTGCCCACGACATTTTTCCGGAACAAGCTTCTCCGGAAGCAATCTGCAAACGCTTCAAATTTCTGTACGAAAATTTCGATCAGATTAATAGCTCTGTTAGGTCGGAAGAACCACTGGCAACATTTAGGTTGCCTCTTTGGAAACGTACGTTCGATATTCTTTTTTCAGGAACAGTGTTGCTGGTATTGCTACCTATTTTTCTGTTAATAGCACTGGCAATCCGACTCGAATCGAGAGGAAGGGTGTATTATGTAGCGCCTCGTGTAGGTACTGGTTACCGTATTTTTGGATTTATCAAGTTCAGGAGTATGTATCAGCATGCCGACAAAAAGGTGGATAATCTTCTGAAAGACAATCAGTACCTGATAGAAGATGTTGAACCCTATGAATACAACAACGAAAGTCCGTTGCTCATCAGTGATGAAGGGATGATACAGGAAGATGTATTCAAGCAGAAAAAAACCGCCAAACGCGAAAATCCATTTTTCAAAGTGGCCAACGATCCTCGCATCACAAAAGTGGGCCGGTTTATCCGAAACACAAGTATCGATGAACTGCCTCAGTTTATAAACGTTCTCATGGGTGATATGTCGATTGTGGGTAATCGTCCTTTACCACTTTATGAAGCTGAAATGCTTACTACCGATCAATGGTCGAAACGGTTTGCAGCACCTGCCGGCATAACCGGTCTATGGCAAATCACCAAGCGGGGTGGAGCTAATAAGATGTCGGCCGACGAACGCAAACAACTGGATGTGGAATATGCTGAAAACTTTTCTTTTTGGTACGATCTCAGGATTATCCTGAAAACCATTCCGGCAATGTTGCAACACGAAAATGTATAATAGTAAATGAATCAACAGTTTATGCGCTATAGTATCCTCATAGTATTGTTCCTCACAGGCATCCTTCAGATGAATGCCCAGCATGTAGCCGATTTGTTCGACGACCTCGACAATGACTCAGCTGTAGTAGACTTTAAAACTCCCGAACTGGGAGAATTTCTGGATGCAGCATTGGCCTATCATGCTTACCACCGCATGCAGGATGCTCAGATGCGTAACTTCGAATCGCAGATTATGGCAAAAAAACGTGAGTGGATGGATCACTTCTATATTGATGCTGACACGCGTTATGGTTTGTATAATTATATTCTTGTAACAGGGAATCCTACCTCTCCGGGAATAGCTCCAACCGACAACCAATACAGTTATTACATCGCCTTTTCAGTACGTATGCCTTTATCGGTGTTCACCAAAAC
>JANJXE010000234.1 GCA_024709185.1 Paludibacter sp. | reverse complement strand
GATAGATAGAAGTACAGCATATTGCTCCAAAAGGAATACAGTCCGTTATTTCCTATTTTGGTTTGATTGACATACCCTGTTGCCTGAATGTAGTAGGATTGGACAGCTCCTTCGATTAATGCTGTGTTAATCGGAACCAATGGAAGTAAAGGCGTACTCAAAGAATAAACATGAATTGTGTATGTACCTATACTTAGATTGACGGTATAGAGTTTTTGGGTAATAACTCCCACACCTGCATCAATAAATACCACCTGACTATCCTGATTGGTGATTTCAACTCTCCATCTCAAATCATCTCCCGGAGCTGTTGTAGTGACTTTGAAAGCGACCTGTGCATCAAAAGACAAGTAAAGATACTGAGTATATGCATGGGCTGAAAGTCCGGATTGATACCATGAACTTTGACTGTAAAAAGTAGCTATTGAAGGTGATAAAAGGCTGGATAATGCTTCCACCGGAGAATCTGAAAAGCTCATATTCATTGTAGAAAGCGAATTACTCTGAATAGTAAATCCTCCCATCTTTCCACCCAGGGCTTCGATGACACCCTTCATAGCCATATTCCCAATCGTATCCCATGAAATGTTTCCTCCTGCCAGTTGCCCTGAACCATCTTTTCTAAAGAGTACCTTTGACAGACTGTTTAATGCTTCGTTGTAAGTGCCACCAGTCCACAAACCAACATTATCCGAAGAAAGACCGGAAAAACCACCTGTGATTTCTTCGGCACTGTTTTTCATCAACAAAAGGTTGGTGTTGACGATTCCACCTTGAATCTCAGTGCTTCCCTTGAATGCTTCTGTCAGATATTTGGTTGCAGGGGTGAAAGAAGTTGCCTTGTTTCCTTCTTGCAGCATAATATCCACAAATTCAACTGTATTATTCTGGGTTGCACCGCTCATTCCAGCATAGAGTAGTAAAGACCAGTAACCCACTGATGGAACTGTAAACTGGTATTGCTGGCGACTTTCCGAAACATTCAGAATATGGTAATGTGAGTCTGAATTACTGGTGAAGTCATAAAGTAAGAATCTGACCTGTGAAGCATTGCCACTGATAAGACGAATCTTTCCGATTGAAAAGACATACGTTCGACCATTGACCAAATAAGTATCAGGCTCATTAAAAGGCTGTGTGCTTTGATAACCTTTGACTAACAAATACTTGTATGACTCCCAACTGTTTGCAGCAAGTATATAGTGATTGTGAAGTGAAAGATTTCCACCACCTATCTCCAAATTATCCAAATCATCCTTCTGCTTTTGGGAAATTGCCAACAAAAGGTTGGTTCGGGCAGTGTAGTAATCATTAAACTTGTTTCTAAAAGTAGAACCGACTATATCACTGGTAGATGTCAGACTGCTAAGCAATGGAGTGATGTAGGAGTTCAGAGCATAGTAAGTAGCGTCGTAAACAGTCCTGCTAATCCCAAAGATGTCAGCCTGTGTTTGAATAGAAGAAAATTCTCCCTGTATGGCCTGCCATTCTTTGAGTGCTAAATATTTTTCATCCGGAGTGAGTTTGTTGTCACTGGAAATCTCATCCAGCCTGCCAAAAACATCTTCCGGAGCTGGACTCCAATCAATAGGGGGCGAAATATGCCCTTCATACAAGCAAGCATAGTAAATAGTTGCCTGAGCTCCTGTATTTGGCATATTAAACAAGTAAATTGCCTGATAGGTCAGTGTTGAAGGTGTGGTTACATGGGCATAGTAAACACTTGGACCTTCAACTCGACTGAAAGCAACAGCAGCACCCCCCGAACCACCATTCCAATAAACCGATAGGTTTTGTCCGGCACTCATTGACGCCTTGACAACAACGGTGTACTTTTGGTTGGGGACAAGTGAAGTGGCAGTATATGAAGTTAAAAGGTACGAACCACTTGTAAAAGGAATTCCACTGTTTAACAGCAAATTTCGACCACCTGTTTTGATTATATCATTGGGTGAAGGCGACCAGTCGGTAGGATGATTTCCTTTCTCTAGTTTTGCATGGTCAACATACACTTCATACCCTTTTGAAACAAGATAAAACGTTCCGGCCACACCTGTTCCAGTAAAGGTGATATGTACCTTTTGCCATTGATTTAATGGAATTGTAGCCAGCTGTAGTCTGATAGCCGAAAGCGGATTGTCATTCCACCCCAATATCACCAATGAACCTCTCTGGATGACTTTAACCATACAACTGAAGGTATAGGTCTGTCCTGCATCACATACAAAGCCCTGAAGCTGTAATCCGTCATAATTACTTTGCTTTGGAAGGTATAAACATTTACCACCGTTGAACCCATCACTGCTATTTTGAGCAATGGGTGCACCGTGATTCATCCAGCCATTGAAACCATCTTCAAAGCTTGAATTGGGGAGAAGGTTTGTTCCTCCCACCTGTATGTTATTCACTATCTCCCATACACTACCAGTCCAACGTTTGAGTTGATTGGGATTTACCGAAGTGTCAATCCACAGCGTTAAACCAACGATAGGATTTAATGGAGGTGTTGTACCTGTATAGATATAGTCGTTCTGATCGGTAATTGTTATCTGACTTGTGCTAACTACTTTTGACATAATCAA
>JANJXE010000214.1 GCA_024709185.1 Paludibacter sp. | reverse complement strand
GCACCCATTAATCATTAATCATTTATAATTATGCTTCGTTTTCCTGCCGAATGGGAACCTCAGCGGTTCATACAGCTCACCTGGCCTCATGCGGGTACCGACTGGGCGCCTAAGATCGACGAAGTAAATCAATGCTTTGTGAATTTGGCGCTTGCGATTTTACGTTTTGAACCCCTGTTGGTTGTGTGTGCCGATGCTGATGAGGTGAGGCAATTGCTGAACAGAAGGGTAGAAAACCTAAGCCAGGATGAACGAAAAAGTCTGATGCCCTCCGTGGATGGAAAAATGGCGCAAATGGCAATTTCTGTTGCAATTGAAGAGATGCTTACCGACCGGATTCGTTTCGTGGAACTGCCTTCCAACGATACATGGGCCCGCGATCATGGTGGAATAACGGTGTTTGAAGATAACCAGCGGGTAATTTACGATTATGCTTTCAATGGGTGGGGTCAAAAGTTTGAAGCCTCACTCGACAATCAACTGACCCGGAAACTGGTGCAGACAGGGGCGCTGGGACCCTGGAATGAAAACCACTTTATCGAGGAGAGATCCCCTGTCCGGGCTCAATTGTTGAACGACGAAATCACCATCGCTTACCGCGACTGCCTCGATTTTGTGCTCGAAGGGGGAAGTCTGGAGTCGGATGGAAATGGCACGCTGCTCACTACCAGCGAATGCCTGCTATCGGAGTTCCGTAATCCCGCCTATACCAAAGAAATGATTGAACATCGCCTGAAGGAGGAGCTGGGATTAAATCGCATTTTGTGGCTCAACCACGGCTACCTCGAAGGCGACGATACCGATAGCCATATCGATACCCTGGCACGGTTCTGCGACCGGGAAACCATTGCCTATGTGCGCTGCGACGACCCCGTGGATGCGCATTTTGAAGCCTTGCGCCTGACGGAACAGGAACTAAAAAGCTTTAAAACCTTTTCGGGACAACCTTACCGGCTCATTCCGCTTCCCATGGCCGATGCCGCTTACGACGAGGAGGGAAACCGCCTTCCTGCCACCTATGCCAATTTCCTGATTGTAAACGGGGCTGTGCTGATGCCCACCTATGGAAATCCTTTAAAGGATGAATTGGCTCTTAATCAGCTGAAACTGGCCTTCCCCGATCGCGAAATTGTAGGCGTGGATTGCAGGGTATTAATCGAACAACATGGATCGCTGCATTGTGTAACCATGCAATATTAAAAACAGAACGTATGAAACGAGCATGTAACTACTTCACATCCAAGGTTATGGTGATGTTGGCATGCGAGTTACATACGACCTTTTAAAAATAATCATTATCGTATGAAAGTAGCTTTAATTCAACAGGCTAATACCGCCAACCGCGACGAAAACATCGCGAAGCTCACCCGTAATATTTCTGATGCAGCAGCACAGGGTGCTGAACTGATCGTGCTGCAGGAGCTTCACAATTGCTTGTATTTTTGCCAAACTGAAGATACAACTGTTTTCGATCTGGCCGAAACGATTCCAGGTCCTTCGACCGACTACTTCAGTCAACTGGCGGCGCAACACAGTGTGGTAATCGTCTTGTCGCTGTTCGAGCGCCGTGCTGCAGGCCTCTACCACAATACGGCCGTGGTGCTCGAAAAGGACGGAAGCATCGCTGGTAAATACCGTAAAATGCATATACCCGACGATCCGGCCTATTACGAGAAGTTTTACTTTACGCCCGGCGACCTGGGCTTTGAGCCCATCGACACCTCAGTGGGCCGACTGGGTGTGCTGGTGTGCTGGGATCAATGGTATCCCGAAGCTGCCCGTCTGATGGCCATGGGCGGTGCCGATGTGCTGATTTATCCTACTGCCATCGGCTGGGAAAGCACCGATGCCGAAGCTGAAAAAAGCCGTCAGCAGGATGCCTGGGTGACAGTGCAGCGTGGTCATGCCGTGGCCAATGGTGTGCCGGTGATTGCCTGTAACCGTACCGGCCACGAACCCGATCCTTCGGGAGCAACCAATGGTATTCAGTTTTGGGGCCACAGCTTTGTGGCCGGACCTCAGGGGGAAGTGCTGGCGCTGGCTCCCGATAGGGAGGAAATCAATCTGGTGGTCGATATCGACCTGGCACGCGCCGAACAGGTGCGACGCTGGTGGCCATTCTTCCGCGATCGACGAATTGACGCGTTTGGCGACTTAACAAAACGATGGAAAATCAAATGATTAATGATTAATGATTAATGATTAATGATTAATGATTATTGGGTGGGGTTAAGAGGGGATTTACATTTAATAACCATTTTAAAATAAACAGGATGGAAAGGAGATTTGGGATAATGAGTGTTTTGGGGTTGATGTTGATGGCGCAATCGCTGTTGGCTGTGCAGCCTGTTATAGCACCATCGGTGCTGGTGCGCAAAACACAGGCCCTGTATTGCGAAAACGGGGTAGGTGTCGATTTCAGTCACAGTGCTTTATTGAACGGACGGCTGCACTTCAATGCCGGTTATATTTCGAGCCGACTGGGTAGTGCCATAGGTTCCAATGCTCTGAAACAGGACTATCTCCTGCTGGGGGCCGATTGGCGTACGCCGATCCTGGAGAAACTCGGGTGGGTCGTTGGTATTGGAACTGGTGTGTTTATGGTCGATTATGAGGATGAGGTGTTTGAGACACTTCCAGCTACGTCGGCACTGATGGCTGTTGAAACGGGCCTTGCCTATCAGGCGGGTCCGGTGGCTCTGAAGCTGATGCTGGGCTATAACCTGATCTCAGGCAACGGTGCCGATGTGCCGGGAAGTCTTTTCCCTGTGTATTATCAGTTGAATGTAGCTGTGCCGCTTTCCATCGGGAAATAACGCTGGTGGAAATTGAACCGCCACAATGTTTTCCGAAAAGTACAGTTGCTGACCATTGCCTTACAGTGCTTTACCTGCAACAATAATGTCAGAAAGGTACAGTTGCTGACCATTGCCTTGCAGTGCTTTATCCGCAACAGTAATGTACGAAAGAATAGTTTAAATTAATCAAAAAAATCACAACATGATACGAATAGCTTTTTCCCTCCTTTTGGCTTTTACCCTTGTGGCCTGTAATCCACAGCCGGATATCGACGATGCCACTATGCTCGATGGAACACAAATTAACGATCTTTCGCTTTATGAGCCCGAAAAATACCTGGTTTCAGCTGCTATCCCCAATCCAACGGAACAACAAAAAAACACACCCGTCTTGATTGCCGCCCATGGCTATTCGGCCTCCACCTTCGAATGGGACGAGCTTCGCGAATATGCCGACAGCAAGGGCACCTTCCTCGTGTCGCAGGTGTTGCTTGGCGGTCATGGCCGCGACTTTGCCGATTTTAAAGCGGCGAGCTGGCGCGACTGGCAATCGTCGATACGCGACGAATACCAGCGCCTTCGAGCAGCCGGATTTAAATACATCTCACTGGCAGGCTCCTCAACCGGAGCTCCGCTCATTGTAGAACTTTTCACTCAGGATTTTTTCAACACACATGGCGCTCCCGACGAGGTTTTTCTTATCGATCCAATTGTGGTTTCGGGAAATAAAACCCTGGTACTGGTGGGGCTGCTCGGTCCCGTACTTGGCTATACAACCACCGACCTCGACGAAGGCGAAAAAGGTAAATGGTATGTCTTTCGTC
>JANJXE010000505.1 GCA_024709185.1 Paludibacter sp. | reverse complement strand
TGGTGTTACTGTTACTCTAAAGCAATCAGCTCACATTGGTCATGGAGCTATTATTCACGGTGCACTGATAGGTCGCAATTGCTTAATCGGAATGAATGCTGTAGTTATGGATAACGTAGTTATAGGCGATGAGTCTATTATAGGTGCTTTGTGTTTTGTACCATCTGAAATGATTATTCCTGAAAGAAAAATAGTTGTAGGGAATCCTGCAAAAATTGTAAAAGATGTTAGTGATGATATGATAAAATGGAAAACTCAGGGCACAGAATTATATCAGAAACTACCTAATGAATGCTTCGACACTCTTAAAGAGTGCCACCCACTCAGGCACATTCCCTCGGAACGTCCGCCTATGTCTTCAAATTATCAAATTTGGAAAAAATAATTAAATCAAATTGCTGAAAAAGATAGTATAATAAACTTGACAGCTCCTTTTGTATTAAGCATAGGAATTCCATTTAGAACTACTTCTTTTTGGAATTCATCATTTATATTTACTAATGCTGAATAATTATGAATTGGTGACTTGTTTTCAAGTATTTGCCTGAAAGGACTATTTAAAATTAATTGCTTTTTCGTGTTTAAATCAAAAAATTCGACTTTTATACTTTTATCAGCAATAACATCATCAATTTCAAGTAGTTCTTTTGCTGCTTGGTTTATATATATTACTTCACCATTTTCATTCAGCATTACTTCAGAATCTTTTGTCACATCAAGTACATTTATCAAAAAATCATTATCAAGGGCAAGCAAATCCTCATATTCTTTGATTTTGTGTATATCAGTAAACGTGATTACAACACCTTTTACAGCATTTTCGATAGTTCTGTAAGGAATGATTTTCATCAAAAACCATTCATCATCTCTTGATTTGAGTTCAACTTCGTATGGCTTGAGTGTTTTTAATGTTTTGTTGATTTCGTTAAAGAAATCAGGGAAATCAAAGTTGTAAGAGATATGACTAATAGGTCTTCCCATATCGTCATCAATTAAGTTGACAAACTGAACAGTAGCCGGGGTAAATTTTCTAACCCTCAGCTTCATATCGAGAAAGACAGTTCCGATATTAGTGACATTAAACCAATTATTATTGTCATTGTTCAATTCTGTCAATTCTTCAATTTTATTTTGATACTCTGAATTTACTGTATAAAGTTCTTCATTTACAGACTGTAGCTCTTCGTTGATACTTTGTAATTCTTCATTCGATGCTATCAGCTCTTCATTCGTAGCTTGCAATTCTTCGTTGCTTGTTTCTAACTCTTCAATAGTAGCCTGAAGATTCTCTTTTGTATATTTAAGCTCATTCTCAATATCCTGAAGTCTTAAATTGAGATTGCTGTCCATCTCGAAAACATTATCTACACCATCTTGCTCACCAATTACAGGTTTTTCATCGAATACAACTAGCAAAAGATTAGTTTGATTTTTACCTTGTTTAAATAGCTTAACTTTCAGATCTAATGATATTAATTCTTCATCTTTGGTAAAAGTAACGTTTGAGTATTTAATTTCATTATTATCTTTTAGTACCTTATGTATTGCAGTGCTCAATGCTACAGAGAGTTCACCCGGTACCAAATTAAGTATATTTAAAGAAATTTTTCCTGATGGAATTTTTAAGTATCTGTTAGCATCTTTAAATACGTGAACTAACTCATATTTATCATTGATGATGATTGATGGAGGTACATAGCTTGAGAATAAATCTCTACTGATGCTTTCGAATAAAT
>JANJXE010000168.1 GCA_024709185.1 Paludibacter sp. | reverse complement strand
TATCAATCCTCGTGTATTCGACCATACGAATTGCAAATAGCCTGATGAAAAATTAGCCGGTTGAAAGTCTCCTATATTATTCCAATGAGTCATTAAAGCAGGAATATCTGTTCCCGCAACGTAAGATTGCGTATAATTATCAGTCACAATTGCAACTAGTTTATCACTGTCAAATGCCGGTACATCTGCGCTTGCCGGGTAAACTGTTAGAAAACTAATTGCTAAGCAAAAAGCATTCAATTTACTGAGTGAGATGATTTTTTTCATGTGTTTATAATTGTATGTTTAATTGACAAATGGAACCCACACAT
Source organism: Paludibacter sp. (assembly GCA_024709185.1). GTDB lineage: Bacteria > Bacteroidota > Bacteroidia > Bacteroidales > Paludibacteraceae > Paludibacter. The sequence continues at coordinate 4,132 of JANJXE010000168.1, read as the reverse complement.
AAACATGCTCTTCAAGATATATCAGGACTAAAATATATTTGTCGTGTTCGTTTCATATTTTTAAAAAGAATACTTTATTAATAATTTGCATTCGTATATTTCAGAATATTTTCTTTATACTTTTGCTTTTATCGTTTAACAACATCAATACTTACCGGTCCAATTAATCCAGAAACTTGTAACGGGCTTTCAGCAGTGTACGGATTTACCGGACACCATGTTTTTCCTTGTTCTTCTACCTGTTTTTTGTCTCCTATTAAGCGGTTCATCCAATTATTGACCACCTCGATTTTCAAGTCGTTATTCCTTTTTTTTACAAACTTAGTAATGTCAACTTCATAGGGAGCTGTCCACAAACCACCTGCATACACTCCATTAATATATATTTTAGCCATAGCCGTAACAGTTCCCAGACTAATCATCACTTTTTGTCCTTTGCTTACTTTCTTCATCTTAAACTGATTACTGTAAATGGCAGTTCCTGAATAATACTTGATACTGTCGTTTGTAGAATTAGTCCAGTCCGTGAGTGTTTTGAATATTTGTGGCTTAACTGGTCCGCGCTGACTGCTATCAAACTGTACAGTCCAGGGGGTTTGAATTTCATTAATTAAAACAGGAGCCGGATAATTTGCCTCAAAAGTTGTGAAAGTAGATTTATCGCATGCATTTCGGAATACGATAAACACACTTTCGTTGGGTGCCAACTTCAATGGTACAGTTGTGGAATTTTCTCTTTGAGTGTAAGCAGGCAATATGCGAATACTTCCGGTAGTTGCCTCCCAAAGCTCTGGTTGCAATCCTTTTACTCTAAATTCAGGAGTAATCAGTCTTGTTTCGTTAGTTTGGTTCGATAAAAAATAGATTTCTCCTTCTTTTGTAGATCGGTGCCCGTAGTGAATTGAATTATCTTCGGGAAGTTTGCAATCAGGAATGCAGTTAATCAACGCAAAAGCTTGCTTCATGTCTAAGCCACTCATAATCATCCCCTTTCCAACTTTGCGCGATGTTACTTTTATTCCATCCACATTTCCCCATAACTCTTTTGACAATTGCTGAACCTGTTGATCGGCCATTGGTTGGTTTTGCAAGCTTGGCGAATATGATGGCGCTGGTCCTAACACAACTGCTCCATCGTTAACCAATTGTTTAATTTTTGCCAATAATTCAGGTCGCATGTTATCCAGTTTTGGTAATACCATAATCCGATATTGTGTGCCATTTGGTAAGGTGATTAATCCATCTTTTACGGTCATGTATTTTTTAATCACTTCGGCATTCATATAGTCGAACTGATAACCTACAGGCAACACCTGGTCAGTACTTCCTGTCATTTTGGGTACATCTTCGCCTATAAAATAGGCCACATCGGCAATGTTCAATCCTTGCTGAAGCATAAAGTTGCTACGTTTCAGGTATTGCGTAAATACATCCAATTGCGAAAACCAGGTGTTTTTCCGATTAAATTCATTCCCAAAACCTGCATTTATGCCTGGATTTTTATCCTCGAAAGGTTGCGAAATATACACATGGAGCAGGGTGTTATTTATACCTTCTGCAAAAAACTTATCGCCTCTTTGTTTCAAATCAGCAGGACCGCGGCTAAAAGCAGCTCCACCACAGGTGAAAGATTCGGATGAAATTTTTGTCTTTCCATAAATATGACCACAAGATGTAGCTGAACGATTTTCGATGTCTCCCAAATTTCCTTCGCTCCAGAATTCACCGGCAATTTCGTCCGACTGACCTCCGTACATCAAAAACTCTCCCGGAAATCCCCAGTGACCATAACACTCCAACCAGGTGCGCAAACCATATTTGTGACTTACGTCTCTGAGTCCACCTACGTATTCATACGCAATTTTGTCGGCTACCATGCGGCGCATGTCCCACAGAAAACGGTCAGATGACTGCTGGCTGTTTACAACTCGTCCCTGATATACCGGAAGGTATGGTGTAGCATCGTATCCGTATTTTTCTTTGAATAGTTTCAGAAAACCGTCTGTAAAGTTTTGTCCTCCCTGTTCATAACTATCCTGTACAACTATTTTGAACGTTTTTCTGTCAGCTTCAGGAATCCGTTTCAATATTTCGCCAATATGTCCATAGAAATGCATTTCGGTATGAGCTTTACTCATTTTGTCCACTTCGTAACCGGTGGCTTCAGACGATGCAGGGCTGTTTTTAGTGCCGGTTGGGGTCATGCCCGTCCGGACAATTACCCAGTTTCCGGCAGGAACCTCCCAGTTGAGTATGCCGTCGCAAGTCATTTTCTCACTAATGTCTATTACTTTGGAACCATCAATCACAGTGGTATTATCGTCAACTTCTGCCTGCCTTGCCCACAGGTATGCATCATGTTTTGGAAATGGTGATGGACACATTTTTGCCAAAGTCTTTTCTGCATATTTTTCAACTGATGGAGAGGAAGTGAGCTTTATTTCTGAAATTCCACTCAACGATTCTTTAGGAGCTACCCACCAGTCTGTTGGTTTGATGTTTCTGACAATTAAGCGGAAATCAGTCGCTGTAGTAGCTGGAAACGACACAACGACGGGAGCGTAGGGTGTAAATCCAACCTGCAAGTTTGGATTAGTACGTGTAATATCAAAATCTTTTACTGTAACAAATTCACCATTCGTTTTCTTTACCTGTAAAGTTGCATTGGCCTCAATTGGAACTTCCATTGTCTGAATAATCAGACTTCGGGCAGTGAACGATTCTTTTGCATGAAAGTTTATCGTCATTATATCACCTTCAGCCATAGTGACTCCTGTCATTTTATCTCCATCAAACAGAGTTGAGATATCTTCTGCTTTGGTCAAACTACTAATAGTGGCATTTTTTTTATTTAATACTAGTTGGTTATCTTTTGGCGCAGGATAGGCGATTACTTTTATATCCTGAAATAATTCATTGGGCGTCTCTAATTTTTTAGTTAATTTCATTGGGCCTTTTACCATTAGCACTGAGCTTGCAAGAAAACGCATTGCATTTTCGGCTTTCACCCATGGTCCACCCGACTGACTCCAACCCGGAGAATTAAAAATGCCAATTTCAATATTCAGCTTTGTAGCTGTTTTCAGGGCTGTATGGAGTATGTTCCACCACTCTTCACTCAACATTTTCACTTTACCATAGGGTACCTCATCTAATCCAATATTACCTATAAAAGCCCTATTGATACCGGCCTTTTTCATGGATTGCAGGTCTTTTATAACACCTTCTTCCGAAATGTTATCTGAAATCCAATACCAATACACGCTGGTTTGGATGGAATCAGCAGGACTTACAAAGCCACTATAGAGCAAATCATTGCTAACGATTGACTTTTTAGGTAAAATCGCGCCTACCTCAAAAGCGTATGATATAAATAGGATAAAAATGATTTTGTGTTTCATTAAAATATCTCAAAAAAATAATCACCTGAACCAATATTAATTTTTCCTGAATTGCCATTAGTTTCTACATCCGACAATAAAGTTCCATCTAAGTAAACTTTTGAAGTGGGTTTTACTGGCAAATAAACGGTAGCTATTGTATTTACGGGTATATGAACTTTTAATGAAAAGTTTGATGTCGTTCGTTTCCAATCAGTTGTAATCCATCCATAAGGTGAATGAAAACTCCCTTTTGCAAAATTTATATCACCAACAGGCTGAGGGCGGATTTTGATATGCTTATACCCGATTGAATTTTCTTCTTGTGAAATACCGGCAATTCCACTATAAAACCATTCCATTATATGTCCAAGCATAAAATGATTGTTGGATACATTTTCCAATGCTGCCCATGATTCTGTAAGTGCTGTAGCCCCTTTTTTCAATTGAAAACCATATCCCGGTACGTCGTCCCGATTAATCATGTCAAATAAAACCTGTGAAGCCCCTCCCTCATCCAATGCCTGTACCAAAAAATGAAAACCAATATCACCAGCTGTCAAGGCTTTATTTTTGGAGTTAATTGAATCAATTAAATTAGCAAAAACCTGTTTCTTATTCGATTCATCTACTAGACCAAGGCATAAAGGCATTGCCATAGCAGTTTGGCTTCCGGTTGAATATGTATTTGTATTTGAATTGAAAAATTCTTTATTGAAAGACTTTCTTATCTCTTTTGATAAGGTCTGGTA
>JANJXE010000150.1 GCA_024709185.1 Paludibacter sp. | reverse complement strand
GTACGCCTTTGCCTTTTGATGCAGTAGTCGGGATAATAGGAATCCCAATCATTTTACCCAGGGATTTGTAGTCAAACTTTGCTTTGGTTTTGGTGAGTTCGTCGTACATGTTCAGGGCAATGACTACCTTGATATTCATATCGATTAGCTGGGTGGTAAGAAACAGATTACGCTCAAGATTCGAGGCATCCACCACATTAATCACAATATCAGGCATCTTGTCGAGAATCTGTGTACGCACATACAGCTCTTCGGGGGAATATTCAGTGATGGAATAGGTGCCTGGCAAATCGACAATATTGAACGTATAGCCGTCCTGTTTAAACCGTGCTGTTTTAGCATCAATGGTCACACCGCTGTAATTTCCGACCCGCTCGTGCGAACCTGAGGCATAGTTAAACAATGTTGTCTTTCCGCAATTGGGATTGCCCACCAAAGCGACATTAATTACTTTCCCTTTCTCAAGTGCTGAGATTTTAAGTACTTCCTCATCGATTGTGCCATTGAATTGTACATCGGGAAGAAATGCACCGTCTGCTGTAACCACTTCAACCAGTTCTGCTTCACTTCGGCGCAACGATACTTTGTAACCCATGATTTCGTATTCAATAGGATCGAGCAAAGGGGCACTTTTAATCACGGTAACCTTTTTACCTTTCACAAACCCCATTTCGGTAATTCGTTTACGAAATGCACCACGACCCAGCACTTTTGTGATAATTGCTGTCTCGCCGGTTTTTAAATCCGATAAAAAAGTATGTTTTTCTTCCATTTGTTCTATAAAAGTACACAAAGATACGCTATGTAAACAAATTTTCATATCCCTACTAATGACTATACGATACATTTTATATCCCCACTTGTGATTACACATTTATAAAGATAGAAGATAGTATGAGATACAATTTAATGGTAAATAAAATCGTTACAGCATTTTTTTCTATATTTGCAGCCGGTTAGGTAATATTACATTCAGGTTTCAATTCGGTTACAGTGATGGAAGAGCAGTCAATATTAAATGAATTTAAGCACATTTCGTTAAATGAAATGGGCAAAGTAAAGCTGCTCGACAGAATGGACCGAAAATACACCTTCCCTTCATATCGACTTGAGGAAGTTCTAAAACAACTTACGGATAAGTATACCATGCTCGATATAGATGGATTTCGAACAGCGCACTATGAAACACGTTATTTCGACACTCCTGACTATCAGATGTATATACAACATCACAACAAGAAACTTAACCGGTATAAAGTGCGTTTCAGAACCTATCTCGATACGGGCATCCATTATTTTGAAGTAAAATTTAAAAACAACAAGGGAAGAACAATTAAAAAAAGAACTCTTGTGAATCCGGTCAGTTTCGATATAAGTGGCGATGCCGAAGCACTTCTTTTAAAACGCTCTCCTTACTTTAAAGAGCAATTACAGGAATCGCTGCGGGTATATTATACACGTATTACCCTGGTTAGTCACAACCATCATGAACGGGTTACCATCGATACTAATTTATCGTACCGCATCGGCGACAGGGTAGCATCATTTCCCAATATGGTTATTGCTGAAGTTAAACAGGAACGCCATCGCTCATCTCATTTTATTGATGTAATGAAACAAGCCCGGATTCATGATATTTCAATTAGCAAGTACTGCCTCGGAATAGCCACACTTGTACCAAACATTAAATACAATAACTTTAAAATCAAATTATTACATGTTAAGAAATTATGTAGCGCAACTGCGTAGACTACCAATATTACTGTTTATTTTCTCGTTGGCGATTACCAGCTTTCCCGCATGCAATGATACTAAAACCGAGGAGACTGAATTTTCAATTTTCAGTTCCAACGATAAAGTCAACAGTACAGCGGATGATGATTTAGCAGGGCCAGTAAAGAAAAAAGGTGAAGAGGTGGAAATCAGCGGCAGGTTTTTCATTAGTCTGGGAATGAACCTTTTGTTGATGTTTCTCATAATCGCACTGATTTATTATCCGAACTATAAACGCATGGACACCGTTTTTACTTTTGTAATGTTTAACGTGGGAATTTTCATGCTGACCTATGTGTTTAATGTGGTAAAAATTTCGATGGGAGCTGCTTTCGGACTATTTGCTGTGTTCTCTATGTTACGCTACCGTACTATGAGCATCAACATGAAGGACATGACCTATCTGTTTATCTTTATTGCCATTGGTTTGCTGAATGCCATTCAAATGAAGGTATACGAACAGGCCGCATTCGGCGCCATCATCTTTCTGGTAACCTTCCTGATGGACACGCAGTTACTGCGCAAACGCGAATCAGTAAAAATGGTACGATTTGAGGACATTAACCTGATACAACCAGAAAAAGAAGAACAGCTTATCGAGGTTTTGAAACAACGAACCGGCTTAGAAATTCACCGTGTATCTATTGAAGAAATTGATTATTTAAAAGATGTTGCTAAAATCAATATTTACTATTATGAGAATTAAACTCACAGGCGTTTTTATTACAATTGCGATTGCATCGGTTTTGACGGCACAGGAAACTGAACCGGGTGGCATCTGGACGTCGGTATCGCTTGAAAAAGAGATTACTAAGAAATGGTCGGTGAATGGTGAATTTGAATTTCGAACTCATGGAATTAATCTGCTTCGTGACCGATTCACTGCTCAATTGGGCACCGATTATGAAATATTCAATAATCTCAAACTTGGGGCTTCCTATAGCTGGATGAATGTGGACGATGATTATAAGTGGAGCGACGATTCTATTCGAACCGATTATTTTCAAAATCGGCACCGGTTTAATCTTCAGGGAGTATGGAGGTACAAACTGGGGAATATAGCCTTTCAGTTTCGGGAACGGGCTCAGGTAACTTTTAAAGACGATAGCGATCGTATCAAATCGAATGGAAAAATAAATGAAAACAGAATTAATCCTGAATATATCTGGCGCAACAGGATCAAGATTTCGTACGACAAAAAGAAAATGCCCTGGACTCCCTATTTTTCTTTTGAAAGTTATTATGAATTGAATGATCCGGACCCGATACGCTACTACAATTCAGCAGCTACCTCATACGAAGAAAGAAACAGTTATTTTTCAAAACTTAAATACACCGTTGGAGTAGAATATAAAATTAACAAACAGCATACGGTTGAACTATACGGGATGTACTTTCATGAAAGAAGCAGTGAAGAAATCGAAGTCATGCGGCCGATATTCTCCGACGATGGTTTGTTTGAGCGTTTTCAACTCGACAAGTATCGCGGTTTAAGTGATTGGTCCGACGATTATGTACTGGGTATAGGTTACACCTTTAGCTTCTAAAAAAAAACTCCGGCAAGTTTAATTACTTCCGGAGTTTTTTTTATCGTTAAAACGAATTACTTAACTGAATCCATGTGAACGATCAAATCGAGCACTTTAGAAGAATAGCCCCACTCGTTATCGTACCAGCTAACCAGTTTCACGAAGTTACCATTGAGAGCGATGCCTGCACCAGCATCGAATACCGAAGTGCGGGTTTCGTGAATGAAATCAGAAGAAACTACAGCATCTTCAGTATAACCAAGGATACCTTTCATTTCATTTTCAGAAGCAGCTTTAATAGCAGCTTTGATTTCATCATAAGAAGCAGCTTTTTCCAAACGTACAGTCAGGTCAACCACCGATACGTCGGCAGTTGGAACGCGGAACGCCATACCGGTCAGCTTGCCATTCAGTGAAGGAATTACTTTACCAACCGCTTTAGCAGCACCTGTAGAAGAAGGAATGATGTTACCCAGGATTGAACGACCACCTCTCCAGTCTTTGTTCGATGGAGCATCAACAGTCTTCTGAGTATTTGTGGCAGCGTGTACAGTAGTCATCAGACCTTCAACAATACCGAAGTTATCGTTGATAACTTTAGCCAAAGGAGCCAGACAGTTCGTAGTACAGGAAGCATTCGATACAATATCCATGTCCGGAGTGTAAGATTCGAGGTTTACACCGCATACGAACATCGGAGCATCGTTTGAAGGAGCCGAGATAACTACTTTTTTAGCACCACCGGCGATATGAGCTTTCGCTTTATCAATTGTAGTAAATACACCTGTCGACTCAACCACATAGTCGGCACCTACCGAACCCCATGCGATATTGGCAGGATCTTTTTCAGCAAAGAAAGAAACTTCTTTACCATTCACAACCAGTTTACCATCTTTAACTTCGGCAGTACCCTTGAATTGTCCATGAACAGTGTCGTACTGTAACATGTAAACCAGATAATTCAGATCCAGAAATGGATCGTTAACCGCAACGACCTGAACATCGTTTCTTTCCTGAGCAGCACGGAACACTAAACGTCCGATACGGCCAAAACCATTGATACCTACTTTAATCATTTTATTATTGTTTAAAATTGAGTTTCTAAATCGACCGCAAAATTACTAATTTCTATCGGTTTATCAAAACTAATCTCCGAATTTTTTGAATCGAAACTACCCGTTTACAAAAAAACGCAAAACAGCTGTTTTCAGCCACTTTGCGTTTTCTTTTGAATCTTTTACGATGTATTAGAATCGTATAAAAATGCCTTATTTAACTTTAAACTCTACTCGACGGTTTAGCTGACGTCCGGCAGGTGTTGTATTAGGTGCAACCGGCATTGTTTCACCAAAGCTGTTAGTTTCAATTTTTTCAGCAGGAATGCCTTTCGAAGATAGCATATCCTTTACAGCATTAGCACGACGTAAACCAAGATTTTGATTATATCCTTCTGAGCCAATGTTATCGGCATGGCCACTCAGAACAACCTTATTGAATACGTTATTCTGAAGTATATCCACTACATTATTCAAAATCGTAGTCGACTCCTGCGTCAGTTTGTTCGTTTGGAACTGGAAAAGAACTGCCGGAAGATCAAAATCAGGTGCATTTACTTCTGTAACTAATTGATCAACAGTCTTTTTGGCTTCACCAACTTCTGCTTTAAGAGCTGAAACATCACCTTCCAGTTTATCAA
>JANJXE010000138.1 GCA_024709185.1 Paludibacter sp. | reverse complement strand
CAGCGTTTCGGGGAAATGGAAGTTTGGGCACTCGAAGCATTCGGTGCAGCCCATATCCTCCAGGAAATCCTTACCGTTAAATCCGATGATGTTATGGGTCGTGCCCGTACCTACGAAGCTATCGTCAAGGGCGATCCGATGCCTGCACCCGGTATTCCGGAATCACTCAATGTATTGTTACACGAGCTGAGAGGTTTGGGATTGAGCGTCAACTTAGAATAATTACGTAAAGCAAAAAGAAAGTTATGGCTTTTAAAACAGATAATAAGCTAAAATCGAATTTCAATAAGATATCGATCGGACTAGCATCCCCTGAAGAAATCCTGAAATTGTCGAGTGGCGAAGTACTCAAACCCGAAACAATCAACTACCGTACCTACAAACCGGAACGCGATGGATTGTTTTGTGAACGTATCTTTGGCCCGACCAAGGATTTCGAATGCCATTGCGGTAAATACAAACGCATACGGTATAAAGGTATTGTGTGCGACCGTTGCGGGGTAGAGGTGACCGAGAAAAAGGTTCGTCGCGAACGCATGGGTCACATCCAACTGGTTGTTCCTGTTGCACATATCTGGTATTTCCGGTCGCTACCCAATAAAATCGGGTACCTTCTGGGTATGCCCACTAAAAAACTGGATGCAATAATTTACTATGAAAAGTATGTAATCGTTCAGGCTGGTGCTGCCGGTAACGGTGAAAATATCGTGGATGGAGAATTGATTACTGAAGAGGAATACCTCGACATCATGGACGCTCTGCCCCGTGAAAACCAATTGCTCGACGATACCGATCCGAATAAGTTCATTGCAAAAATGGGCGCTGAAGCAATTCTCGACCTCTTGCAACGTCTTAACCTCGACGAGCTTTCGTACGATTTGCGAGATAAAGCGAACAATGATTCGTCGCAACAGCGTAAAAACGACGCTCTGAAACGTCTGCAGATTGTGGAATCGTTCCGTGCTTCTCACCTCAGGAATAAACCTGAATGGATGGTTGTTAAAATTGTTCCGGTTATTCCACCCGAATTGCGTCCGTTGGTTCCCCTGGATGGTGGCCGTTTTGCTACTTCCGACCTCAACGACCTGTACCGTCGTGTAATCATTCGCAACAATCGTCTGAAACGCCTCATCGAAATTAAAGCACCTGAAGTGATTCTGCGCAACGAAAAACGTATGTTACAGGAAGCTGTCGACTCCTTGTTCGATAACTCACGTAAGTCGAGCGCGGTGAAAACCGATGCCAACCGTCCGTTGAAATCGCTTTCCGACTCACTGAAAGGTAAGCAGGGTCGTTTCCGTCAGAATCTACTCGGTAAACGTGTCGACTACTCAGCCCGTTCGGTAATTGTTGTTGGTCCGGAACTTAAAATGCACGAATGCGGTTTGCCAAAGGATATGGCAGCCGAACTGTATAAACCGTTTGTGATTCGTAAACTCATTGAGCGCGGAATAGTAAAAACGGTAAAATCAGCGAAGAAAATCGTTGATCGCAAAGACCCGGTGATTTGGGATATTTTAGAGTACGTGATGAAAGGACATCCCGTATTACTAAACCGTGCCCCGACGCTTCACCGTCTTGGTATTCAGGCTTTTCAGCCAAAAATGATTGAAGGAAAGGCAATTCAGCTTCACCCACTATCCTGTACGGCTTTCAACGCCGACTTCGACGGTGACCAGATGGCTGTTCACCTTCCCCTGGGCAACGAGGCTATCCTCGAAGCGCAAATGCTGATGCTTGCCTCGCACAATATTTTGAACCCGGCGAATGGTGCACCCATTACCGTTCCTTCTCAGGACATGGTTTTGGGATTGTATTACATCACTAAACCCCGTTCAGGAGCAATGGGTGAAGGCCTTATTTTCTATTCTCCCGAAGAAGCTGAAATCGCTTACAACGAGAAGAAAGTGGCTTTACACGCCTGGATTAAAGTGCGTACTTTTGATGTGGATGAGGAAGGTTTCCCGGTAGAAAAGTTAATTGAAACTACTGTCGGACGAATTTTATTCAATAAATGTGTTCCATCTCAGGTTGGATATATTAATGAATTGCTCTCGAAAAAGTCATTGCGCGATATTATCGGTACAGTAATCGAGAAATGTGGCGTGGCCCGTACAGCTCAGTTCCTCGATGATATTAAGGATTTGGGTTACTACATGGCCTTTAAGGGTGGTCTTTCGTTCAACCTTGGCGATGTAATTATTCCTGCCGAGAAAGAAGAACTGGTGAAGGAAGGAAACGCTGAAGTGGAAGAAATTATGAATCTTTATAACATGGGATTCATAACCAACAACGAACGTTACAATCAGATTATCGATACCTGGACGCATATCAACTCCAAGTTGTCGAATATTTTAATGAAACAACTGGCCAGCGACAACCAGGGCTTTAACTCGGTTTACATGATGCTCGATTCGGGTGCTCGTGGATCGAAGGAGCAGATTCGTCAGCTATCCGGTATGCGTGGTTTAATGGCAAAACCGCAAAAGTCAGGTGCTGAAGGTGGACAGATCATCGAAAACCCTATTCTTTCCAACTTTAAGGAAGGTTTGTCGGTGCTCGAGTACTTTATCTCAACCCACGGTGCTCGTAAGGGTCTTGCCGATACAGCTCTGAAAACGGCCGACGCCGGTTATCTAACCCGCCGTTTGGTCGACGTTTCGCAGGATGTGATTATCAACGAAGAAGATTGCGGAACGCTGCGTGGTTTGGTGGCAACTGAAATGAAAAATAACGAAGAGGTGATTTCAAGCCTGTACGAAAGGATTCTGGGTCGCGTTTCGGTACACGATGTGTATCATCCGCTGACAGGAGAACTGATTGTGGCTTCAGGCGAACAAATTACTGAATCGCTTGCACGTAAAATTCAGGATTCGCCCATCGAACGTGTAGAAATCCGTTCGGTACTTACCTGCGAATCGAAAAAAGGAGTATGTGCGAAATGCTACGGACGTAACCTGGCAACCGGTAAAATGGTGCACATCGGTGAAGCTGTTGGAGTTATCGCTGCTCAGTCGATTGGTGAACCTGGAACACAGCTCACGCTGCGTACCTTCCACGTTGGGGGTATCGCTTCGAATATTGCTGCCGAATCAAAAATCACGCTGCGCTACGATGGTCGTATTGAGTTTGATGAATTACGTACGGTAAGTGCAGCCGATGAATCGGGTACCGAATACGAAGTAGTGGTGAGCCGTCTGGCTGAAATGCGTGTTATCGATACGAATACAGGTATCACGCTTACTACTCAAAACGTTCCCTATGGTTCGAAACTCTTTGCAAAACAAGGCGATATAGGAACTAAAGGTCAGGTCATCTGCGAGTGGGATCCGTTTAATGCGGTAATCATCTCTGAAACCGATGGTCGTATTGAGTTTGAAGATGTGGTTGAAAACGTAACGTTTAAAACTGATATCGATGATGCAACAGGTTTGCGTGAAAAGATTATCATTGAGTCGAAAGATCGTAACCGCGTGCCAAGTGCTCACATTGTGGATGCTTCCGGCGAACGTTTGAGAACCTATAACCTTCCGGTGGGTGCCCACCTTGTGCTCGACAATGGCGATGCTATCAAGGCTGGTCAGATGCTTGTAAAGATACCCCGTGCTGTTGGTAAAACCGGTGACATCACGGGTGGTTTGCCACGGGTCACTGAACTTTTTGAAGCACGTAATCCATCGAATCCGGCTGTAGTAGCTGAAATCGACGGAGAGGTTTCGTTTGGTAAAATCAAACGTGGTAACCGTGAATTGTCGGTTCGTTCGAAAACCGGAGAAGAGAAAAAATACCTTATTCCGCTTTCGAAACAGATTTTGGTACAGGAAAGTGACTTCGTTCGCGCCGGAACTCCGCTGTCGGATGGAGCTACTACACCTACTGATATTCTGATGATTAAAGGTCCGACTGCAGTTCAGGATTATATCGTGAACGAAGTACAAGATGTGTATCGCCTCCAGGGAGTGAAGATCAACGATAAGCACTTTGAAGTGATTGTACGTCAGATGATGCGTAAAGTGGAAATTCTTGAACAGGGTGATACCCGCTTCCTGGAAAAACAAGTAGTGGACAAAAACGAGTTCATGGAAGAAAACGATCGCATCTGGGGTAAAAAAGTTGTGGTTGATGCAGGAGATTCTACCACTCT
>JANJXE010000439.1 GCA_024709185.1 Paludibacter sp. | reverse complement strand
GCTGCAGATTCATGATAAGTTGATTTCCCTGATCGTTGTTTTGAGACATAGCAGGGACGGAGAGAAGAATTAGCCCGAGAAGAGGAATCCAAGGTGTTTTCATTATGTATCTTGATTTAAGGTGAGTAATCCACATTCCTGAATGCTAAAAAAGCCATCCGTCCGGTGAAGGACAAATGGCTTTCAGTTTCTTTTTGGTAAAAGATTAGTTGCGTGGCAACGCTTCTTTCAGTACCATTGGACGGCCATCGAATTCAGCACCGTTCAGTTCAGCTATCACTTTGCGTGCAGCTTCGTCATCGGGCATTTCAACAAAACCGAAGCCTTTTGAACGACGGGTGTCGCGGTCGGTGATGATCTTGCAGGAATCAACCTGACCGTACTCTTCAATAACTTCCCGAAGGTCGTTTTCTCTCACTTTGTAACTTAAGTTACCTACGTAAATGTTCATAAAAATCCTGTAAATTAATGATTAATTTGAAAAGAGAAGTGTAATTAACGTAGGTAATTCATAGCCGGTTCGAAAACGGAGAAGAAATTAATCTGACGAAATAGTACCCATATCTTTCGGCCACAAAGGAAAGCAAAAAAAGAGTGCAAAACATCAATTTTTCTTTTTCAAGTATATAATATAACAAAATAACACATTCAATAACATATATTAATTATATTGAATGTGTTATTTGTTGCCTTGTGCATGAGAGACCGTTTTTGATGTAATTGGTTACCAGATGAATACCACTCTGAAATACATAGTTTCAGGTGGGTCGGAAATGAAGTCATTGTTGGTAACGTAGAACTGAATGTCGTTACGTGAATAATCAAAATCAATGGTGCGGGTCCATTTCGCACCATTCGCATTTTCCATGTGCCGCGTGTAGGGAAGCACCTGTTGGTATCCGTCGAACTCAATATAGGCATTTACTGCTCCATTGTTGTACATGTAATCGGAAATTCCGCTCAGGGTAAATTTACTCCTGTAGTACAAATTCAATCCGGCCTGATCGGTATACGGTTTCCAGTCGGATGCCTTGACTTCGAAATTGAATACTTGTTTGGTGGTTAATTCCTCCGGCGCTGTATAAGTGCCTTCGCACGAAGCCAGTGTGAACATCGTGATTGCAAGAAATAAAATGGTACGCATAACGAATTTAATTTTAATGATTAGGGATAGTGTTGTTAAGTAAAACGAGACAGCCGTCGCGTTAACAAACATCTTGCCGAAAATATTGTTTCAGAGCGATGATTTTATTCTCTGAATCATTTGGTAGTATTCTTCTTCCTTCAAATATACCTTCTGAGGATTCATTTCTATCACACCCCCGTAATTATAACCATCTGAATACTTCGGGACCAGGTGAAAATGAAGGTGCGAAAGCTTGTCAGAAAATGCCCCGTAGTTTATTTTGGCCGGCTGAAATACTTTTTGTATTGCCCTGGCTGCCTGAACTATATCGTTCATAAACGCATTTCGATCTTCTTCGCTGAGTTCATACAGTTCTATCCCATGGTCTTTGTAAACCACATTGCATCGACCGGGGTGAGATTGTTCTTTGAATAAGTACAATTCAGATACTTTCAAATCGGTGATTTTTATCATCAATTCATCCAGAATTGGTAATTTGCTACAGTAAAGACATTCGGAAACGGGTGTTGGCATAATTGTTTTGTTGAAGTTAGTAAATCAGCGATACTTGGTTGAGGTGAAGATTGACATTCTCACCGGCTGTAAAGGTACAAAAAAAATATGTCGTTCGGTATACGTTAAAAAGGACTTAACATAGCTATTTTAAACAAATTAAATGTATCTTTGTTTTAATTATAAAATAGTTTTTTGATTAAACATTGAACAACTATGAAGCCAGCTCGATTTTTTATTTATATCTCACTATTGTTGGTGTTTTTCGTTACATCCGGATGCGATAAGTTATTTCCCGACGACGATGATCCGGATATTGAAGATCCAACAGATTCGGATGACGACCTTTCAACACTAAAAAGCATTTCGTTTCCAAGTGCTAAATCGGCACGTTTGCTGGTGATTAATACCAAGGATAGCTGGTCGGTACAGTCTGATGCTGAATGGCTTCAGTTTACACAATCTACAGGACTGGGGAAAACAGGAGTCCTGATAGGGGCTCAAAAAAATTCCGCGCTACAACGTAAAGCAACCATTACCATTACTTCCGGCCTCCGAAGTCATTCAATTGCTGTTTCACAGGATGGTGCATCGAAAGTCACTGTTCCGGTTGGTGCTGAAAGCATCGATTTGGTATTGGTTGAAGGAGCAACTTTTACACAACAAGAGTATGGAAGTTATTATTCCAACGAAGTCACTCTCGATAGTTTTTACATTGCCACTATTGAAACTACCAACGCTTTCTGGAAGGCCGTAACCGGTGGCCTTCCCTATGATACGATGGATGTTTCCATCCGTAACTCACCATCGCTTACTTCGTCTGAACTTCCTGTTAGTTATATTTCGTATTACGACATTGTACAGCGCTTTCTTCCTGCTCTGAAAGAGAAAACTAAATTAGATTTCCGACTACCTACCGAGGCGGAATGGGAATTTGCGGCCAGAGGTGGTAAGCGATCAAAGGGAACTATATATGCAGGGAGTAATTCGGTAGATGATGTTGCCTGGACGTATTCAAATGCAAGTTCACGTAAACATCCCGGAGCACAGTTACAACCCAATGAGTTGGGACTTTACGATATGAGTGGAAACCTGAATGAATGGTGCAGCGATTGGTACGAAACCTATCCTTCCGGAAATCAGGATAATCCAAAAGGGCCTGCTACAGGAACATTTAAAGTGATACGGGGCGGTAACTACCATAGCAGTGGTTTGTTTGGTGAAACCAACGAATGCCGGGTGAATTACCGGTATTATCTTGTGCCGTCCTGTTATCAAATTACTAACCCCGGCACCGAATACGAGAGTACACACTATCGCTGTGAAACAGTTGGTTTCCGGCTGGTGATGGAGGTTCCTGATTAAAAAAAAGTTAAATCATGATTCAAATGAAAACGATAATTCCCATTATACTCATACTCTTTACGGTAGCCCAACCTAGTGCCCAGACCGTTGTGCGTATGCGTATGCCTGAACAGTCGGAACGGGCACTCGAAATCGTTACCTTGTTTTCGGATGGATTGCCCACAGGTTTTCCCATTGTATTGGGAACCCTGGGTTTTGATGTAAGTGGTGGAACAGCTCCGCTCACCTTCGAATGGTTGAAAGACAATTCCGTGATAGCCACCGGCGAAATTGCTGTTATTACCCCTGTAGCAGGTAGTACCTATTCATTAAAGGTGAGCGATAAGGCCGGATGTTATTTTGAAGAAGTGATTCGCATCGATGCGCAGGCCAAAGCAGGTAGTGCCTATATTGAATCTCTGTTTAAAGTAAGTCCAACTGTTGTAATAAACGAATTAAATGTTGAGTCGAATAGCTTTTTTCCTATTCAGGCCCGTTTGCGGGTTTACAATACAGCAGGCTTATTGATGCTCGACGAAGAGTTTGCCGGTAGTTTTCAGGCCAGCCTGAACTGGGCCGATGGAATTTATTTCGTAGTGATCAGTGCCGGTGGTCATCATAAAGTTACAAAAATCAGTGTAAAAAAATAAGAAAGCTATGCAACGCACATTTATATATTTTCTTTGCTGGCTGCTTTTTGAAGTTAATGCCGTCGCACAACAGTTCACCTATACACCACAAATCAATAATGTTCCTTTGCTTTCAAGATCGAAAGTGCAAACCGACAAGACTTTATCGACCAACCCTCAGCCACTTTCCGATGAAGTGATGACGGTTGCCCGAAACTTTTTTTCAGCTGAACACGTTCAACGACAGCGAATACAAGCTGAAGAGCGGACTATGGAACTGGTTTACAGTTCGGTTGATACGGTTGCCAAGCCTGTTTTTGTATTGCAGCAGCCGGGAAAAGGTTTTGTGCTCATACAATCGGATGGCAATGTCGAAAGAATTGTAGGCTATTCCCGCAATCAACAGTTAATAACCGGACAATTACCACCTTCCTTTAAGGCCTTGCTTCGCTATTACGAAGAGTTTAGCAATAAGTTGCCTGATACGATGCTCCATACCTCTCCACAACCAGAAGTAATCTCTGCAGAGCAGATTTTAAATGCAAAAACTGTTGTAGCTCCCCTATTGAATAAGGCCGGAATACATTTGAATCAGTTTAGTCACGAAGAAGTTGGCGACTGTCCTTCAGGCTGTGTTGCCACCGCGCTGGTTCAAATTATGGCCTACCACAAGTATCCGGAAAAAGGGAAAGGTTCACATTGCTATACCACTACAAAATACGGGGAACAATGTGCCGATTTCGAAAATACAAGTTATGACTGGAACCGTACCGACCACGACTTCTATAAGATGGTGTCGAAGCAGGTGGGAGTAGCTACCGATATGCGCTATTGTTTCGATAAAGATGGTAGTTCGCCGGGTGCTCCGGATTTTATTCAGCAGTTCTGTGAGTATTTCAGGTATCATTCTTTAACTATAGGATATCCAAAGAACGAATATGTGTACATGGAGCTGGATCAGGGTAGACCTTTGTACCTGGAAGTATACGGTGATCCGGGGCATGCGCTGGTGATTGATGGTTACGATTCCAACGGATTTTTACACCTTAATTTTGGTTGGGGCGGATCGTCTGATGGTTATTACCAACTGAATACCAATTCGCGTATCGAAGCTACCGGCTTTGGGACTAATATGGCCCGAATTGCGATGCTTTCGCCTACTCCATTTAAAGTTTCAGAAGCAGATTCACTGGTGCTGAAAGCCCTGAATCAGAAACTAAACAAACGCTGGGATGAACAAACTGCCATGACCAGCTGGAAAGGCCTGCGGTTTGTGGCGGGTCGATTGGTAGAGATGGATATGACAGGTTCGTACCACCTCAACGGCCCTGTGCCTGAAGAAATCGGGCAGTTGTCGCAACTCTTCATGTTGCAGATAGCTGGAAATCTTACAGGCGAACTACCTCAGTCCTTGTTTAATCTGAAACAGTTGCGATTGCTTAAAATCAATAGCTACAACGAACATCTCAATACAATCATTCCTGCTTCTATCGGTGAAATGACTCACCTTGAAGAACTTGAATTAACGAAATGTGTATCGGGAAAACTTCCGGATGAAATAGGAAATCTAACGAAATTACGCTATCTCAAACTTTGGAGTAATAAGCTTAACGGTACTTTTCCGCAGGATTTGTCAAAACTTACTAAGTTGATTACACTTGAAGTAGCTAACAATGAGTTTACCGGAACTATTCCCGCATCGCTGGGTAGTCTGGAGAAACTTATCGTGTTGAACATGTCGAAAAATAAACTGGAAAGTGTCATTCCCGACTGTTTTAGCAAGCTAAAAAGCCTGAGTGAGCTCGATTTTTCTGAAAATGAACTGACAGGGAGCCTGCCACAGTCGGTGAGTCAACTAAATGCTCTTACTAAACTCTCTCTTTCCAAAAACCAGTTGTCAGGACCAGTACCCGCTGTGTTCGATAGTCTCATCAATCTAAAAACCCTGGAATTGAACGATAATCAGTTCAGCTCGTTGCCGGCCAATCCAGGTATGTTGAAGAGCCTGATTACGCTTGATCTAAGTCGGAACCAACTCAATCAATTGCCTGCTGATCTGGGTAATTGTACGGAGCTGAAAATTCTAAGGCTGTACGGAAATCAAATTTCCGATTTGCCGGCATCTTTATCACGGCTGGGGAAAATGACAGAGTTAAACCTCGGGGCAAACGGATTAAAAACCATTCCCATGTCGCTGCTTAATTTTACGAGTCTCAATGCATTGGATTTAAGTCATAACGAGCTTACTTCTATTCCTGAAGTACTTAGTGTGATTACTCCCAATGAATTATTTCTTAACGATAACAGAATGCGGGGTGCAATTCCTGTAGAGTTATTATCGCGAACGTATACCAGTTTTAGTTTGAGAAACAATCATTTTACATACAAAGATATACCGAAGTCCGATTCCATTGTTAATCCGGTTGGCCTTCAGCGGGTGGTGCCGTTGGTGGCCGATTCGTTTGGGGTAATCCCGGGAGATACCTTACGATTGTATGCACGCAAAGTTATCAGCGTTATCAGTCCCAACGATGTGTTCAACTGGTATTCCTACGACCCGGCCGATAGTCTCTCAAAAGCAAAGCTGGAGATGACCGATTCGGTGCTGGTGTTGCCGGGTACAGAGCAATTGTTCAAGAAGCGCTTCTATTGTATCATCACTAATTCCGACGAACCGACCTATAGGTTTATGGGCTATGTTAAAATTAGCAGTTTGCCTCAGCTAACCACCGATACCTTCAGAATTTATCCCTGGACAGAGCGGGATTATCTCAATGATGCGTATTCTACCAGTGTTTTAGTGTCCGAGGAAGTTGGATCGAAGCCACTTTCCGACCGCTTTGTAACCCTGATATCGCCCTGGCAGGTTCGTGGGCAACAAGTGTGGCAGGGTTCGCTGGACAAACAAGCCTGGTTCGACCTGAAGAAGGATATGACGCAACAGGAATTGAAAAACAACCTGGAATCGGTGCAGGAAAAAGAGTTGGTGTTGTTTCCCAAAACCACTGCCTGGTACCGGAATGCCCTGCTTGAATCGCGTTGTGCACCCCGTTACAGCGATACGATACAGGTGGCTCCATTAGGTGAAATAATCTGCGATACTACACTATCAGTCAACAACGAATCAAAAACCATCATACTGGATAGTTTGGAAATTACACTTCCTAAAGGATTGTTGAACGGAAATATTCGTCTTTCAGTGATTGAATCCGATCAGTTTCCGGTAATGCCTTCAGGTGTGATGAGTCATGGCAAAATGTATGAGGTGCACATCGACCAGGCTTCTCAATTCAACACCCCATTAACTATAAGATTTAAAAACCTGCAAAAGCAGACCTTCGATGGTAAGAAA
>JANJXE010000420.1 GCA_024709185.1 Paludibacter sp. | reverse complement strand
TAAAAACATCAACCTGACTTATTCGGGAAACATTATAGCTGTTGAAGGTACTCAGGCTTCTTCAATAGAAATTTTCAATGCGTTGGGTCAAAAGGTACATACTGCATTGAATTCTAATCAAATAGCTACTCATAATTTACATGGCATTTATATCGTACAAATAAAAACGGATGGTAAACTTGTAAAAACAGCAAAAGTATTGATCGAGTAAAACAAACTGGTAGCAGCACTTAGATGTGCTGCTACTAACAACAGCTCTAACCACCCCAATACCCATCCTCCTACAGACGAATGGCATCTAAAGTAAAAATGTAGAAAAAGGTTTTAAGAAATGAATTTTAGATTATTAGGTATAATCATATTAGCATTTACATTCACTTCTTGTGTTACACAAAAAGTTGATGTATTGGTTGTGGGAGGTAGCGCCAGCGGTACTGCTGCCGGTATACAGGCAGCCCGGTTGGGAGCAAAAACACTTATTATTGAAGAAACTCCATGGCTGGGAGGCATGCTTACTGCAGCCGGCGTATCGGCAGTGGATGGCAATCACAAGTTACCTTCGGGCTTCTTTGGAGAGTTCCGCGACAGTCTGATTGGCCGTTACGGTAGTGCACAGGCCCTCCAAACCGGCTGGGTGAGTAATGTTTTGTTTGAACCGCGGGTTGGTAATGAAATACTGCAATCCATCGCCGGTAAAGAAAACAAGCTTGAACTATGGCATTCCACCACCTTCGTATCTACTCAAAAGATAAAAGAGGGCTGGAAAATTCAGATTAATAAGGACGGTCGCAATCAATGGATTACCACGAGGATATTGATTGATGCCACAGAACTGGGCGATGTAGCCAAAGCAGCCGGCGTTCGCTACGACATCGGCATGGACGCCAGGGCGATAAGCGGCGAAGATATCGCACCCGAGCAGGACAACGACATCATTCAGGACCTCACTTATGTGATGATTCTAAAAGATTACGGGGTAGATAAAACCATTGCAATGCCCGAAGGATACGATGCATCGCTGTTTTATTGCACTGCCAAATCGCCCGATTGCACGCAACCCAAACCGGGACAAGCCGTATGGCCGGCCGATAAAATGATGACCTACGGGAAACTACCCAACGGTCGCTATATGATTAACTGGCCCATTGAGGGCAACGACTATTTTGTGAACATGCTTGAAATGAATGCTCTGGAACGCGAAGAAGCGATTCGTAAAGCAAAGCATTTCTCATTATGCTACCTGTATTATCTTCAGACAAGGCTGGGTTTCTCAACCTTTGGCCTGGATGACGAACAATTCCCCACCGACGACCATTTCCCATTGATTCCCTACCACCGAGAAAGCCGTCGCATCCACGGATTGGTGCGATTCAATGTGAACCATGTATCCAAACCCTTTGATCAACCCGAAGCGCTGTACCGCACCGGAATTGCAGTGGGCGACTATCCCATTGACCATCATCACAAACGGAATCCGGAATGGGACAAACTTCCCGAACTTCATTTTTATCCCGTTCCTTCGTACAATGTACCCCTTGGAGCGCTTATTCCTAAAGAAACTGATGGATTGATCGTTGCAGAAAAATCTATCTCGGTTTCAAATATCCTGAATGGATCAACTCGTCTGCAACCAGTAGTATTGCAAATCGGACAGGCAGCCGGAGCACTTGCAGCCACAGCAGTTCAACAAAATAAAGCCATTTCCGAAGTATCGGTTCGCGACATTCAACACATCCTGCTCGAAAGAGGTGTTTACCTGCTACCCTATCTCGATGTGCCCCACGAGCATCCACATTTCAAAGCATTGCAGTGCATTGGCTCTACCGGAATACTGAAAGGAGAAGGAAGAAATGTAGGCTGGAGTAACGAAACCTGGTTCAATGCCGAAAAGCCGGTGGAGACTTCGGCTCTAAAAAAAGACCTTGCAGAATTTGAATCCACCTTTCAATGGAACTTCCCCGGCGATCAACTAACCGTTGAAGGCAGCTTCCAACTGATAGTAAAACTCTCCGACCATTTTAACAAGACGAAACTGAGTGCACTGGAATATCAAAGTTTGTGGCAAATAGCCGGACTCAGCGACTATCGGTCCGAACGGCTGATTACACGTGGCGAACTGGCCGTGATGCTCGATACTATCATTCAACCTTTTGAATTGAAAAAAGTGGACATCCATGGTAACTTTCTAAATTAAAAAACGAAAACTAATTTTTGGTCAGGAGCAGGGATACCACTTGCCGACTATCAACTTAACAACACATGAAGCTGTTTTTCCGATTTCTCGTTTTAATTCTCCTCACCGGATGCATCGTGCTGAATACCAGCGCTATCAACAATCCCGTGAAGTACGTCGATCCTATGATCGGATCCGATTACCATGGTAACGTGTTTATAGGTGCCAGTGTTCCCTTTGGGATGGTGCAATTGGGCCCAACCAACATGAGCAAGGGTTGGCACTGGTGTTCGGGTTATCATTATTCCGACAGTACCATCATCGGCTTTTCGCATACGCATCTCAATGGCACGGGTATCGGCGATTTGGGCGATATTCTTTTTATGCCCACAACCGGCAAACCTACTACTTTTAAGGGATCGTTCGATGATTTATCCAAAGGGTATGTTTCGCTGTTTTCGCACGATAAAGAAACCGTGAAGCCAGGATACTATTCTGTTCAGCTGAAGAAATACAACATTAAGGCAGAACTTACTGCCACCAACCGTGTTGGGTATCATCGCTATACTTTCCCTGAAAGCCAGCAGGCCAATATCATTGTCGATTTGGGTGAAGGTATCGAGTGGGATGAGCCTACCGAAACTCATTTGAAACAACTGGATGCCCGCACTATCGAAGGATACCGTTATTCGCGGGGCTGGGCTAAAAATCAGAGAATCTATTTCCGGGCTGTATTTTCAAAAGATATGATTTTTACTAAGGTGATTGAACCCGTTTTTCGTCCTCGCTCGAAAGACAGCCTGAATGTTCACAAAGCAATGTTAAGTTTCGGAACAAAAGCCAATGAAGTAGTGGAAGTGAAAGTAGCCATTTCGTATGTAAGCTGTGCCAATGCCGCTGAAAATCTTTCCAACGAACTTCCCGGATGGAATTTCAATCAAACCGTAAAAGAAGCTCAGCAACTCTGGAACCGTGAATTATCAAAAATTGATATTTCAACTTCCGATCCCGGTGTGCGGACCATGTTCTATACTTCTCTTTTTCGTACGATGATTTCGCCTTCCGAATTTTCGGATGTGAATGGTGAGTACCGGGGAGCCGATGGAAAAGTGTACCGCAGCGAAGGCTTTGTTCCGCATACCATCTTTTCACTCTGGGATACCTATCGCACCTTCCATCCACTGCAAAGCATTCTGAATCCCGTACGTACTGCGGATTGGGTCAATTCACTTCTCGACATCACCGAAAAACAGGGATCGCTTCCCATCTGGCATTTGGTGGGCAATGAAACCGGCACCATGGTAGGCGTACATTCCATTCCTGTAATTGTGGATGCTGTTCTTAAAAATATTAACGGAATCGATACAGAAAGGGCCTATCGTCTGGTACGCAGTTTTGAAGCACGCAACGACCGCGGTCTGAATTACGTTCGTCAGCAGGGATGGATTCCGGCCGATATGGAAAACTGGTCGGTATCGAAAGCCCTGGAATATGCAGTAAATGATTATGCCATCGCATTACTGGCAAAGCACCTGGGCAAAACTGCCGATTATGAGCATTTTATGAAACGGGCAAAACACTACGAGCATTATTTTGATGCGAAACGTGGTTTCCTGCGTGGCCGACTGGCTAATGGTCAGTTCCGTAGCGAATACGATCCCTCCTTTTCGCTTCACGAACAAGCCGATTATGTAGAAGGAAACGGATGGCAATATACGTTTATGGTGCCACACGATGTGAAAGGACTCATCAATCTTTTTGGAGGAAAAAAAACCTTCGAAACCAAACTCGACAGTTTATTTACAGTGAGTTCACAGCTCAACGAAGGAGCATCGATTGATATTTCAGGATTAATCGGGCAGTATGCACATGGCAATGAGCCCAGTCACAGCACCATTTATATGTACAGCTATGCCGGTCGTCGTGATAAAATGGCCCAACGCGTACGTCAGGTGATGAAGGACATGTATCGACCCATTCCTGCGGGACTGTGTGGCAACGACGATTGCGGACAGATGTCGGCCTGGTACGTGATGAGTGCACTGGGACTGTACCCGATGAATCCGGTGAATGGCGAATATGTACTGGGCAGTCCGATTGTGCAAAAGGCAACCATCCGGCTGGAAAACGGAAAGAAAATTCGCATTTCAGCACCTAAGTCAGCTACGCATCCTGTTCCTGAAAAGGTGTTTTTCAATGGAAAAGAAATTACGGAACCACATATAACCCATGCAGAACTAATGCTGGGAGGCAAGCTCAGGTTCAACATGACAAACAAATAAAGCACACAAGCACATTAACAATATGAAGAGAGCAATCACATTTTTTTCACTAAGTATGTTCATGCTTACCCTGACTGCACTGGTACAGGGGCAGACAGTTCGCGGAGTGGTTACCGACCAGAAAGGCGAAACCATTATCGGAGCAACCGTTTTGGAAAAAGGCACCAACAACGGCACCATCACAAATTTTGACGGTCAGTTTACCCTTCAGCTGCGAAATTCACCCGCCACGCTTGAAGTTTCGTATGTAGGATATGTAAAACAGGAAGTACCGACAGCTGGCAAATCCAACTTCACCATTACCTTACTGGAAGACACCAAAAAACTGGACGAGGTAATTGTAGTAGGGTATGGTGTACAGCAACGCTCGTCGGTAACCGGAGCAGTGGCCAGCATCAGTGGCGACAAACTGACCAAAATTCCTTCCGACAATATCTCCACCATGCTGGGAGGACGAATTGCCGGATTGGTAACCCGTCAGCAAAGCGGGGTGCCCGGTGAAAACGGCGCCACCATCAGCATCCGCGGAGGATCCAATGCCTTAGTTCTTGTAGATGGTGTAGAACGGGATTTTCAAAATCTGGACCCTTCGGAGATCGAAAGCTTCACAGTGTTGAAAGATGCGGCATCGACCGCCATTTACGGGGTACGGGCTGGTAACGGAGTGATTCTGGTAACCACCAAACGCGGAAAATCGAATGAGAAAATAGCCGTTTCCTACGATGGAATTTTTACCGCATCTACCAATACTAACTTTCCTGAGTTTCTTACAGGACCTGAGTACGCCCATTATCACAACCTGGCCAAAACACTCGACGGACAACCTATTGAGTTCGACGAACGTCGTATCGGTTATATCACTAACGGCAACGACCCGCAGGGCATCTGGGGAAACACCGACTGGATGAAGCTGATTTTTAAACCATTTGCACCGGGAACCAACCACAAAATCAATCTTACGGGAGGAACCGACAAAATTAAATTTTACGTGGGTTCCAGTTATCTGCGGCAGGACGGGATTATCGACAAGGTAAGTTTCGACCGCTATAACCTGCGTTCCAACCTGGATATTAAATTCACTGATGATCTTACCTTTAAGGTAGACATTGCAGGACGATTAGAGCAGAGACAACAACCCGGCGTTTCACCGGGAGCAGCCGACCCCAGTGCATCGACAGCCAACGGAGGAGCCACCATGGGCTATAAAAATATTATCTATTACGCTATAGCAGCAGCTCCTGTGGTGAATCCGAAAATGAAGGACGGCACCTGGATTGGTTACAACAATCCGCTGATTGCCCGCGACGAATCGGGTTTCCGCGACCACAAATCGCGCGTGGTACAGACTACAATGGGATTGAATTACGATGCCAATAAATTATTAAAAGGTCTGAAACTCACAGCAAATTTCGGCTACGATTTTACCAGCTCTTTTGCAAAAGCACTTATCCTGCCGGTTGAGCAGGCCACTCCGCAATACAGCACAGGTCTGGGCGAAGGTTCGGTGCAGCAGCTTACCTACGGTTATTCCCCGCATCGCATTGAAGGTATCAACGAACTCATGGATGCAGCCGCGTTCAGCTCCAAATATACCTTTCAGGCCATTGCCAACTACCTGAACAAGTTCGACGACCACAATGTGGGAGTTGACTTAGCCTGGGAACAAAGCGGGGCCTACTCCAATTCCTTTTCAGGCTATGTCGAAAATATGCCGCTGACCGACTTGCCCGAGCTCTCGAAAAGTGCTAACTTCCCCGAGATTCCCGTTTATGGATCGAGCGGACAATCGGGACGTGCCGGACTTGTATCGCGTTTCAACTACTCCTACCTCGACCGTTATATGGTACAATTTACCAACCGTACCGACTGGTCGTCGAGCTTCCTGGGGAACAACAAACTGGGGATTTTCCCGGGCGTATCGATGGGTTGGCGCATTTCGGAAGAAGATTTTGTAAAAAAGAATGCCGGATTGAACTTTATCGAAAACCTGAAACTCCGCTTATCGTGGGGTGTATTGGGTAACGATGTGGTTGCCGCCTCAAGTTATCTTGAAAATTACGCCATCACCTCCACTTCAACCGTCGTTTTTGGCGACAATGGCTATCAAAGTATTTCACCGGTAAACATCCCCAACAAAGACCTGCGCTGGGAAACAGTGACCACCTACAATGCCGGGATAGAGTCGGTATTCTGGAATGGACTTCTTTCGCTGGAGTTCGATGCTTATTACAAAGTGAGAGAAGATATTCTGGGCCCGGCACCTTCCATCTATCCACCTTCTATCGGAAATAACTTCCCGACCTATGTGAACTTCGGTACGATTGACACCCGCGGATTTGATGTGATACTGGGACACAAACGCACCATTAACAAAGACTTCAATTACTTTGTAAGCGGCACCTTTACCTATGCCAACAACCGTTATGTAAAGTGGACTCAAAGCGCCAATACGCCTAAAAACCTGCTGGTAATCGGCAATTCGCCCGGAAGTGTGTATGGATATCAGTCGGCTGGATTGTATCAGGACGAAGACGATTTGCGGTATTCACCCAAAATGTCGGATGAAGTACGTTTGGGCGATATTAAATTCAACGATTTCAACGGAGACGGAAAAATCGACAATTCCGACCGCGTACTCATTGCCAACAGTCCGCTTCCCAAAATCAATTACGGGATGAATCTGGACATGCAATACAAGGACTTTGAAATGAATCTCTTTTTTCAGGGTGCAGCCATCAGTGATGTAATGTTGTCGGGTACCTATCAGGCACTGGGCTATTCGGACGGAACCTTCTTTACCCAGATTTTCAAATGGGGGTCGAATCCGCCCCGTTACCTGGCCGAAGGTAGCTGGACACCCGATAACCGCAATGCCGAATATCCACGTCTTTCGACACAAACCAGTTCGAACAATGCACAAATCAGCGACTTCTGGAAACGCGACGCTTCCTACCTTCGTCTGAAGAACATGCAGGTAGGGTATAACCTCCCGGGACAACTTGTAAAGAAGATGAAGCTGGAGAGTGTACTTTTGTATCTCTCAGGAACTAATCTGTTGACTTTCTCGAAACTGAAGTACATTGACCCGGAAGCGCCAAGTGTAAACAACGGATACTATCCACAGCAACGTGTTTTCTCATTGGGTCTGAATATCAAACTGTAAACTCTGAACACATATGAATACGAAACGAAAAATCAAAAATTCTCTCATCGTGGTGATGGCACTGCTCTTGAGTTCCTGCCTGGATGTGATCGACATAAAACCACGCGACACGTATATCAATACCGTGGCTTTTAAAAATGAAAACAGCGTACGGTTGTACCTGAACTCCTTTTATCCGATGTTGCGTAATTTCAGTCAGTTTGGCTCAAAAGCACTCGGCAACAATTCCACTATGAGCGACGGACTTACCGACATCCTGAAATACGGAGGTATTGTGGCCGGTGTAGGTGATGCCAATATTATTACTACAGTTGATGGATATGTTTCCACAGCTGCCAATCCCTTCGACACCTGGACCTATGGATACGACATCATTTTTGATGTGAACCGTTTTCTTGCCGGTTTAAAGGAATACGAAGCAAAGTTTGGCAGTAAGGCACAGTCGTTCGAAGCCGAAGCCCGTTTCTTCCGCGCTTATGCAGCCTTTATGATTATGCGTTCACATGCCAGCGAATCGGATGATTTAGGACTTATCATCCGCAGCGACCTCGAGCAGATGGACGCCTCTCAAAAAACAAAAGCCCGCAGTAGCATCAACGCTTCCTGGGATTTCATCGAGCAGGATTTGGAATACTGCATTTCAGGTGACCGTCTACCAAAGGATGCTCAGACTGGTCAGGTTAGTCATTACGCAGCACAGGCGCTGAAAGCACGCGCCATGCTCTATGCCAAACGGTACGACAAAGCCATAGCAGCAGCCCGCGCAATTCAGGGTAAGTTCAGTTATATAAACGAGTATGCTTCTATCTTTAAGAATATCAACAATTCGGAAGTGATCTTCGGCGTTTACTGGAAATATCCGGAACTAACCCATAACCTCGATTTGCGTTATGCACCTGCCGGAGATATTCTTGGGCAGGGATTACTGGCGATGGCCGGGCCTACACAGGAATTTGTGGATATGTACGACATGGCCGATGGAAGCAGGTTCGACCCCTCGAATCCTGCGCACAATGCCCTGCGGTTTGTAACCGACGAGAATTCCCTGCAACGCGATCCTCGTTTGAAAGCAACGGTTTTGTTCAATAATTCATCCTGGAAAGGGCGTAAGTTGAAATGCTATTTCGACGAAACAACAGGCAATTACGAGATAGATATGAAGAACTTCCCCTACAGTAAGGTGAATGCACCCGGAAATACCGTAACCGGTTACTACATGCGGAAATTTATCGATGAGAACAATACTGATTTTGTATCGAAGGGAAGTGAGCAGGACTGGCCGGAATTTCGCTATGCCGAAACAATGCTGATACTGGCTGAATGCCTGGCACAAACACCTTCGGGAATGGCTGAATCACGCACTATCGTTCACGAATTGCGTAAAAAACGCTTTGGTAACGATGCCATAGCAGCGCCTGATTATAGTACAACTGCAGCCGCGGTAGACTACATCCTGAAAGAACGGGCTGTGGAACTTGCCTTTGAAGGACACCGCTTTTGGGACTTGCGCCGAACAGGTAAAGCCCTTCAGGTGTTGAACGGAAAACGGTATAACGGCGTAAAATGGACAAAGAAAGCCGATGGAAGCTTTAGTGCTGAACTCGTAAGTTGCGATACCGGCATCCGGCGCTATCACAGCAACTGGGAAGCGTTCCCTATTCCGGAAAGTGAAATCCGGAATAACACAGAAGCAAAACAAAATAAAAACTGGTAACCAACACATCCGCTTTGCTACGCTGATTGAACTTCACTCCGTGTATTAAGCGGGTCTAAAAAAACTACGATATGAAACTCTTACAAATTATACCTGTCCTGATGATAGTAACGCTGCTGGCAGGCTGTCAGGACCTGGATATTCCGGATTTAAGCAGCGATAACACCATGAGTTCTATCAGCTGTACAGTGGTGCTGGAAGAAAAGATGAATGCCATTGGCAGTCGTCCCGAAGACCTTACAGTAAAATTTACAGGTTCTATCTCCGAAAACGGCATCATCACTTTTTCGGGGATAAACGAACTTACCGACGAACAAAAACAACGTGCCCGTTTTATGGCGATTATTCCTCTTACAGCTACGTTGGTTGAAAAAGACGGTTCGGGAAGGATAATTGGCAACGGCATTGGCGGCATTCGTACCCTCTCGAAAAAAACCTATTATTTCCACGTCATCGCAGCCAATGGCGCTGACCGTAAATATGTACTCACATTTAATTAATACAATAAATTTTTACCGTATGAAAACAAAATTTTTAATTCCTTTTCTGGTTCTGGCCGGGATGTTAGTAACCTTCAGCGCTTGCGATAAAGAAGGTAATCCCGATAATATTCTCGCGGAAAATATGATTACCGTGAAGAATATCGCCGACATTCAGGTGTTGCTCGACAATACTGCTAAAACCATCGACATCAGCATTCCTTTTGAAGCAAAGGATTCGTTGTCGAAACTAACCATCTTGTTTAATGATCTTCCTGCAGGCGCTATGGTAGCTCCGCTGAATGCTGTGCGTAATTTTTCCAATAATCAGCGCCACACCTATGATGTAACTTTTGCCGATGGCGAAATTAAAAGCTATAGTGTCGGAGTAAGTAATGCAGCTTTACAACCTAAGTTTGCCAAACTTACCCTCAACGGGGTGGATGTACGACCGGAAAGCAATTTCTTTGTGGCTCAGTTATTGGCTTCTGAAAACCTGGAAGCAGTAAAAATTGCCTACGAAACCAATGCCACCGGTGTTACTGTAAAAATCAAGAATACCGATAATGATGAGTATGTGGCTCTCGATACCACGGCTGTAAACAACCGGTATAACTTCTCGGACAAACTCAACGGACGTAAATTTAAACTGGAATACAACGGAGCCAGCACCATCGTTACCGTTAAAGTGGTAACTTCCGGATACACCAAAATCACCAAGGTATGGCAAACCTTTGCCAACTTCGGAACGGCTGATTTCTATGGAGTTGCTCCTCTTGCCGGAACCAATCCTGCAACTGTTGTGCCTGCATCTCCCGGTACTGATGCATGGGACCGTGGTATAGCCATGGACGACAACTACATTTACATTGCCCGTGGTAACAAACACATTCAGCACGAAGGCGATGCAGTACCGGTTTATCCTGCATACGGAGTAATAGCCATTAAGATTTCCGACAAATCGGCACGTCTGCTCGACCGGACCGGAATGTACACAGTTGCAGAAACCAATCGGGGAGCACACGGAACAACCGATGTAAATGTAATTGGCGGAAAAATCGTAGCCTGTAACCTTGCCAACGCAGCCAACAATGTTTTGAAAGTTTTCGTTTGGAACGATGTAAACTCTGCCCCGAGCCTTTTATTCTCGTACAATGTAGGTGCAGCCCCAAATCCTCGTTTGGGTGATAAATTTACGTTTGAAGGCGATTTAACCAATGGCAAAATTCGTTTCTTCGATTACAATGCCAACAATCGCTACTACGAATTCACCATCACAGGCGGCGTTGTAAATACCACTCCAACTATCGTAACCGTGCCCGGCATTTTAGTTCCTGCAACAGGATCAACTGCGGGAGCTATTTATCGATATAGTGCAACTGAATATTTATTCTCAGGAACCGGCAAGCAGGCCACAGTATTTAATCCTGCTACACAAACCGTTACCTATGCTACCGATGGAGCAGTATTCCCATCCAGTCAGGTTGGCGATGCCTTCTTCAGCTTCAACGATAAGAAATACCTGGCTTACCTGTTTGCAACAGATAGTTTCAAACGCTGGGTTTTGCGTATTCGTCCGCTGGATTATCCAACCCTTGCCGAAAGTCTGGAGAAGATTTCCAACAAAGCTACCGACATCAACCTTTCCGGACCGGCACTGGCCGACGTTGCCAATATCACCAATGGAAATGGCACTGGAAAAATTTATGTACATACCACTTCAGGCGGGGTGACTTATCTTGTTGCAGTAGCCAGCAATCAGGGTATCAGTCTGCTGAAAGTAGAATAAACACTGATTTATTTTTCACCGGTCCGGAAGCACACCTGTTTTCGGACCGGTATTTACACTAATAACTACTCATCACCCGTATGCGACAACTTCTTTTTTCTCTTATACTTCTGACAATCTTCTCTTCCTGCGACAAAGGATCATCTGAAAACCGGATTTTACAAGTTGCTGTGAAAGAAGACCCCAATGCCGCCATCGAAATAGACTCCATCAACGATGAAGTTCATATTGCCATCAACAAAACTCTTTCGCTGAATGCCCTGACCCTGAATTTTGCAGTCTCTCCCGGGGCACGAATCACACCGGCATCAGGCGTTGTACAGAATTTCACGGCTCCGGTCGATTACACCGTTACAGCCGAAAACGGGGATCAACGGGTGTACACCATTACCATTAACAACCTTTCCGACGAGAAACGAATTTTCCGTGCTTCTATCCCAGCGCTTTTCCTGGATGGGACCGGTATCATAACAGCCAATCAGGTTCGTTTTACAGTACCTTTTGGAACCGATTTATCGAACCTCACCATTCAGGCCACTCTTTCTGAAGGAGCTACCGCAACTCCTGCATTCGGAGTTCCCAATAATTACACTTCACCGGTGGTGCATACCATCACAGCCGCCAACGGAACCAAAACAAATTACACCGTTACTGTGGAGCATGCCGCTCAGGAAACCGGCGTGAGAGCAGTTTGGGTAACTAATGTGGCCAGCGAAGTCCTTTTTTCAGAAGCCAATCTCACCGCTATGGTCGATCAACTGGCAGCGTTGAACTTCAACACCATCTGCGTAGCTACCTATAATAAAAGCCAGACACTTTTCCCCAGCCAAACCCTTGCCAATGTGTTGGGCATTACACCGGCACAAACCGTTATCGACGGAGCCGGATGGGGCGATGTGCTGGGTAAATTAATCGAAAAAGCACATGCTAAAGGAATCAAGGTCATTGCCTGGTTCGAATATGGTTTTGCATCGCATTATGCCGGTCAGCCGCAACCACTTACCGACAAAAAACCGCAATGGATAAGTCGCCAGCAGGATGGCACCCAAACGGTGAAAAACAACTTTTACTGGATGAATGGATTTCATCCCGAAGTGCAGCAGTTCATGACCGACATGATCGTGGAATGTGTCACGAAATATCCCGGCCTGGATGGCATTCAGGGTGATGACCGACTACCGGCGCTTCCTTCCCATGCCGGATACGACGATTTCACCAAACAACTTTATAAAACCGAAACAGGCAGGGATGTTCCCTCCTCGCCTACCGAAACTCAGTTCATGAACTGGAAAGTGGGAAAAATGACATCCTATGCCACATCGCTTTACAACGCCGTGAAAGCCGCCCGCTCTACCTGCCTGGTTACGTGGGCCCCAAGTGCAAGGGGCTGGAGTCGCGATAACTACCTGCAGGACTGGCCACAATGGGTGGCCAATGGCAAAGCCGACTGGGTATCGCCCCAGCAATACCGAAACGAATCGCAGGGTTTAACATCCTATACTTCACTGATAGATGGTGATTTATCCGCTGTATTCAATACCGAAGCCCTGCGAAAAAAATATGTACCTGGAATGCTCGTTCGCAATGGAGGTTACCTTCCTACCGACGCCTTCCTGGCTAAGATGATGCAGTACAACCGGTCGAAAGGTGTTTACAGCGAATCGACCTGGTTTTACGAGGGAGTGGTACCGAAACAAGCGGTGTACAAAGCCCTGTATCCCGGAAAAGCAATTTTCCCGGGGCTAAACTAATGTTCAATATACCGGAATACCTGGAAATCAATTTTTCAGAATCATCAACCTGATTTGAATTGAGTTCTTCGAACCGGATAGATTTAACTCATGATTCACTACAAACGATCTAAAATACAGTTTCTGTGGTTACTCCTTTCTATGTCGTTTCTTTCCTGCAAAGAAGCCGACGAGACCAATCTTCCCGTAAACGAGCCCGGCAATTTTAAAGCTGAAATCAAAGAAGGAGAGGTAGAGCTCAGCTGGACAGCCGCTTCAGGTGCCATTGATGGTTACACGATAGAACGAAAGCACAACAAGGGCGATTTTTCCATCCTTTCCACAGTAAATAAAAACACCCTGAGCTTTACCGATACCAATCCGATAGCCGGAACACTTACCTACCGGTTGTATGCCACCCGCAATGGGTTGATGTCGGCAGCGCTCGACCAACAGGTTAACTACGTTCAATTGCCTGCAAATCCCCCGGCTATTCAACTCGAATGGAAAACGATGAATGCAGTAAATTCAACATTACCCGCAGAAATCAGGGCGTATGAAACCAACTCGCAACTCAACGGAAGAAATTTCAAAGCCTGGTATGTGATTGCCGACCTTTCGACAGGGAATATTGAATTAAAAACGGTAATGTCATCCACTGCCCGTAAACCATCGGCACATAGTACTGCCTTGTCGTCGGAAACAGTGTATGCCATAACCAACGGTGGATACTTTGGCTACAACGGCTCAACAGCTGTTTCCTACAGTCTGGTGATCGACAGGGGACAAAAGCTGGCCGATAACATCGCAGCGCTAACCCGTGGTGGTATTAGTTATTATGTTACCCGTGGAGTATTTGGAGTTACACAACAGCAACAACCGCTTATCAAATGGGTATTTGGAAATTCGGCTTACGACATTCCAAGTCCTAATGTAGAGGGTGAAACTCCACAACCAACTCCTACAGCCAGCTTTCCTGCGGCATCGAGTCCGCTGAATGCCTATTCAGCCATTGGAGGTGCACCGGTGCTACTAAAAGAGGGCAGACTTGTTTTTGATTTTACCACCACTTCAACGGGAAAGTACCGCACCAACTATGAACTACTGCAAACCGATATTTTTTCCACATCTGCCCGTCCGCCCCGCACGGTTATCGGCAGCACCGCCGACAACAAAATAATTCTCTTTGTGTGCGACGGTCGACAGTCGATCAGCGACGGAGCAACACTTATAGAACTCGCACAGGTACTAAAAGGCATTGGCTGCGTAAGCGCCCTGAACCTCGATGGTGGTGGATCATCGGCCATCATCGCTGGTGGCACTTTACTCAACAAACCATCAGATGGAACCGAGCGGGCAGTGCCGTCGGTAGTGGCCTTTGTCAAAAAGAAAAATTAACGCATAATCGCAGGTGTTGATTAAATGCGAGTTTCCTGCGACCATATTATAAAAATATTTTCATGAAGTTTCGAATCCAGTTGAGCCAAAAGCACCAATTCATACTCACCTTTCTGCTTTTTAACTTAGTATCATTCAGCAGCTATGGCATACAGGCCTATGTCTATAACGGCACCGGACAATCGCCTGAAAATAAGTTGATAGCCCTTACAGTTGCGGGTATAGTCAACCGCGATACGCCCCGATTGTACCTGCGCAATGTGTACGAAACCTGGAGCTATGCCCAAACCGACGAAACCTGGGAGGACATTTACAAAAAAGAAGGGATGGTGGAGTTCACCGTTATTTCCGATATCAATCAACTGGTGCAAACTTTCAGCTCGTTCATCAAAGGAGCCATTACCTACGATGCTTCTCTGACTTACGGAAATTTCACCGGACAATCGTTTCGCTGGCAGGGTGAAGCGGCAACCCTGTTGGGCGGGCTCACCGACTGCATTCCTGTGCCGGTGGGGAATACCTACATTACCATCAACAAACCTGCAACGGTGGAAGTACCCGATTTTTTCGGCACACTACCGACAATAGAGGTTTCAGCGCAGCTGGCACAATCCTCCCATCCGTGGAACAACACCTCACTTACCGCCGAGCAGCGGTATTTTGCCTGGATCGACTGGTCGTTGGCCAACCTGCTTCCCCGCACCAACCCTTCGAAATTTTACCTTCGTGAAATTACCGACTGGGCCATACAGCAACGTATGTTTCAGCTCAACCTGGCCGGCACAGAGGATCTGCGCTTTACGTCCTTGCCGGATGTAAAAGCAGAAAAAATTGAGCAGGTGATGAACTATATGCGCACCCAAAGGCCAGGCGAGATCTTTCACGTGTACGGATGGATGCGTCCTGAACCGCTCGTACAATGGATTTCGGCCTACGGCGGAAGTTTTCACGAAACCCTGCTGAGCAATCTTTCCTGGCACAAGGTCTTTCCTGTCAATCCCAATCATGTGTACACCCGACCTTCGGTGAACGGTGCAGCATGGAAACTGGAAAACAAACATTATGTGCTGTTTATTGCCTCCGAAGGCGATGCCGGAAACTGGGTGGTTGGTTTTCAGGGAGGTGCCTGGCAATCGGCCTATCGCGGACAGGTTCCTGTGGGATGGGGTGTGAACCTCCACATGTTTGAGGAATTTCCGTTTCTTGCCAGGTATTATTATTCCAGTGCCACAGCGAACGATGGATTTATAGCCGTTGCCACTCCACTCGGTTATGCCTATCCCGATGTATTTCCTTCATCGCACCTGAACAATGCCATCACCAAAACCAACGAGCTGATGCAGCGCTTCGATGTACAATCGGTGTATGCTTACAAACATTACAACGGCGCCGGAAAATCAACCTACAGGGGAATAGAAATCTCTAATAATTTTGATTTTCCCAAGCTGGGCAGTTTTGCCGCACAAACCGACGCACAGCTGACCCTACTCTACGATCCAGCATTGCAAACACAGCGTACTTACACCGGTTACGGAGGTTTGCTCTACAATCATGTGAACGACGAAACTTTTTATGCGAACGTTTCGAACCTTACCACCGCCCGCGATCGCATTGTTTCAAAACTCAGCGGAAAAACCAAACCCAATTTTCTCCTGGCAGGCTATCAGCGCTTTCGGAACGATGGCAACACCAGCACAACCGCTCACGATATCACAGTACAACGACTGAAAACGCTGATGGATGATATTAAAAATAACCCGACGCTGGGTGCTGATGTTGAATTTGTGACGCCGGAGAAATTCACCTGGCTATTGCGTAAATCGATGGGATTACCAGCTTCGGAACAACCTGCAATACACAATAACAATCAATTGCTTACTTTTACGAATCGGGATGGAAGCATTCAGATTAACCTTGAACTGGAGGAACAACAGGCCGTAAACATCAGCGTTTACAACCTTTCAGGTCAGAAAATGTATTCAACAGAATGGGAAGCCGAAGCAGGAACTAACATTACGACCATCGATTTCAGGGAAAAAGGAATTTTCATTCTTCATATATCAGGTAAGAACGTCAGTTTAACCACTAAAATTGGCAGGTAAGAAGTATGCATCGCTCATCAGCATTAGATAGTCTCCGCGGACTGGCCATTATCGGGATGGTTTTTTCCGGCACCATTGCCACCGGCCTGCCCGCCTGGATGTACCATGCCCAGGTAGGTCCGCGCTCGGGCATGAAGTTCGACCCCACCATTCCGGGAATTACCTGGGTCGATTTGGTTTTTCCCTTCTTTTTGTTTGCAATGGGTGCAGCTATCCCGCTGGCAATGAGCTCAAAGTTGGAACGGGGAGCAACCATCCCTTCGCTACTGCCGGGTCTTCTGAAACGATTTTTTCTACTGGCATTTTTTGCAATTGCGATTTACCACACTACTCCTTACAGGATTACTGGTGAAGCCAATTACCTGCTGGCATTGCTGGCATTTGGGCTGTTTTTTATTTCCTTCGTGCGGTTGCCTGTTGGCAGCGAAACATTACGATTTTGCAGCCCCCGGCGATGGTTTTGGTTCGTGGGGTTGCCTGTTGGCAGCGAAACCTTTAACCGTATCCTGAATTATTCCGGAATGATTCTATTAGCTGCACTGATTGCATTCAATGTAATCTCACAGCCTGAAGTATTCTCTAACGGATTTAAGCTTTCACACAACGATATTATTCTACTGGTACTGGCCAATATGGCCGTTTTTGGTGCTCTCATCTGGCTGCTAACCCGTGGAAATGTAACGTTACGCTTAGCGGTGATGGCGGTAATCGTTGCGTTGAAACTGAGTTCCACGGTGGAAGGCAGTTGGACGCACTGGCTCTGGAATTTCAATCCATTGCAGTGGCTTCCTGAATCGATCACTTCACTGGTTTATTCTACCGGAGGATGGCTGTACCGCATGGACTTCCTCAAGTACCTGCTTATTGTACTTCCCGGAACTATCGCAGGGGATGTTATCTTCAGGTGGATGAAAAACAGTGAACATGATTTCATCCTGCAAAAAACAGATAAAAACGTTCAACCGTCAGTTTCACAGAGTAACAGCATCGCTGAGAAGGCAGAAAACCAGAATTTCGACAAGCGAAAGATGATAGGACTGCTTGTGCTGAGCATCGCACTGGTGATAAGTAATCTTGTAGGATTATATATCCGTTGGCTGGTTCCGAATTTTCTCCTCACCCTGGCTCTATGCGGCGTAGGCTTCCTGCTGTTGCGTTCCAACCCTACCGCTCTGACACGAAAATACCAGGAACTTTTCAGCTGGGGTACAGCCTGGCTACTGCTCGGACTACTGGTTGAACCCTTCGAAGGCGGTATACGGAAAGATCACGCTACCCTGAGTTATTTTTTTGTTACTTCAGGATTAGCTATCTTTACCTACCTGTTTTTTTCCATTCTGACCGATTATTTTGGTAAAGGAAAGCTGGTAAGATACATCACCGACTGTGGTCAGAATCCAATGGTGGCCTATGTGGCAGGAAGTTTTGTAATGGTTCCGTTGTTGTCGATGACTCAACTGATGCCACT
>JANJXE010000362.1 GCA_024709185.1 Paludibacter sp. | reverse complement strand
GACTTTATAAAGAATTGTACGATAAAATAATTATCCCTTATCGTACGATTGATCGCTACTGGTGGATGGCCTTTGTTCCCCGTGAAGATGGAATGGTAAACAACTGGAATCCCTGGACAAACTTTAATTGTCTGCAGGTGATAGCTTTGCTGGAAAATGATAAGGTTCAAATGGGTAAGGATGTGTATCGCAGTATGGTATCGGTGGACAAATTTATCAACTATGTTAATTTTGATGGTGCATGCGAAGAAGGTCCATCGTACTGGAGTCATGCAGCTGGCAAACTATACGACTATCTCGAACTGGTGAAAATGATAACCAACGGACAGGTAAATCTGTTTGGTGAGCAGAAAATTCGAAATATGGGTGAGTATATAAGCAGAAGTTATGTTGGTAACGGCTGGGTAGTGAATTTTGCAGATGCATCGGCTCAGTTTTCCACAAGTGGTGGTTTGGTTTATCGTTACGGTAAAGCAGTTAACAGTAAAGAGATGATGCAGTTCGGAGCTTACCTGGCTCAGCGCAATCAATCACTAATACCGTCAGGTACCGATCTGTTTCGTACCCTTGAATCGCTGCGTTATTACGACGAACTAATGGCTACAAACGCTGTACACAGACCTGCTCCGGTCACCACGTATCCCGAAACTCAGTTTTACTACTTTTCAGATGAAGCGACTGGATTTCTGGCCGTAAAAGCAGGTTATAATGCCGAAAGTCACAATCACAACGATGCCGGTACATTTTCGTTGTGGGTGGATAAACTCCCACTGTTTATCGATGCAGGTGTAGGTACCTATACCCGTCAGACTTTTGGACCAGAACGGTATACCATTTGGACGATGCGCAGTGCTTTTCACAATTTGCCATCGATAAATGGAAAAGAACAGGTGTTTGGCAAGCAATACAAAGCAACTTCTATCAAGGTAAATGAATCGAAAAAAAGTGTTTCGATGGAGTTAGCCGGGGCTTATCCTGCAGAAACAAGTGTAAAAAGCTGGAACAGGGGGTATCAACTTTCAAAAGGCAAGCTTGTAATTACCGACAAATTTCTATTGAATGAATGGAAAGCACCGCAACAGCTACATTTCATGGTTTGGGGCCATATCGAACAGAAACCCGGAAAAATTAGTATACATACAAAAGATAAAAAAGCGCAGTTACTTTACGATGCCGGGAACTACGATTATCAGCTTGAAACTATTGAATTAACTGACCCCAGACTCTCCAGGGTATGGGGAAATGAAATCTATCGGATAACCCTTACTAATAAATCGAAAAAAAGACAATCAACTTCACATATTACCATTTTATATTAAAAACTATGTTAACTAAAAGATCAGTAGTAATAACCAGCTCTGCTGCACTCACAGCTGTGATGCATGCAGCCAGTCCCGAGCGTCCGAATATAGTGTACGTTTTTCCCGATCAGATGCGCAATCATGCAATGGAATTCTGGAACGATGAGGATTTCAGCAGGCATGTGAAATTTAAAGCCGATCCGGTGTATACACCAACGCTGAATCGCTTTGCTCGTGAAGCAGTAGTGTTGACGTCGGCGCACAGTAGTTGCCCGCTGAGCAGTCCGCACCGTGGTATGATGCTTACCGGTATGTATCCGGATGGAAGTGGGGTGCCGTTGAATTGTAATGCGACACGCCCAATCAGTAATCTCCGTCAGGATGCCATAACGATAAGCGATGTATTATCTCAGCAGGGATACGATTGCGCATATATTGGAAAGCTGCATGTGGACTATCCTACTAAGAATAATCCCCAGAAACCGGGTCATTACGTGAGCGATCGCACTCCCGAATGGGATGCCTATACACCCAAAGAGCGCCGGCATGGGTTTAATTTCTGGTATTCATACGGCACTTTTGATGTTCACAAAGAACCGCATTATTGGGATACCGATGGTAACCGGCACGACATTCGCGAATGGTCGCCTAAGCACGAAGCTGATGTAGCCATCGATTACCTGAAAAACAAGCGTGATGCTTCAAAACCATTCTTTATGGTGGTCAGTATGAATCCTCCTCATAGTCCCTATTATTCGCTGGATGATGTGGAGGAGCAGGATTTCAATTTGTACAAGGATAAAGCTCTTTCGGAATTACTTATTCGGCCCAATGTAAAGGCTTCACTAGCTAAAAAACAAAAAAGTGCACCATACTATTTTGCATCAGTGACAGGTGTCGATCGCGAGTTTGGACGTATATTGAATGCTTTAAAGGAGTTGGGGCTTGACGAAAACACTATTGTTGTATTTACTTCCGATCATGGCGAAACCATGGGAAGTCATTTGGAAGATCCCAAAAATTCACCTTACACAGAGTCATTTAATGTTCCTTTCATGATCCGATATCCTTCAAAGTTAACACCACATGTCAATCCGGTTTTGCTTGGAACCCCCGATATTATGCCCACTTTGCTTTCGATAGCCGGACTGAAACACTCTATTCCGGCAGCGGTTCAGGGCACCGATATAGCTC
Organism: Paludibacter sp.; assembly: GCA_024709185.1. Classification (GTDB taxonomy): domain Bacteria; phylum Bacteroidota; class Bacteroidia; order Bacteroidales; family Paludibacteraceae; genus Paludibacter. Next base: position 2,061 of record JANJXE010000362.1, on the reverse strand, counting down.
CATGGATTACCAACGGAAAGATAGATAAGAATGCTCCAACAGGAGTGTTGTATATTCGGAATGTGGATGGTCAAAAGGACAAGGAAGGCAGGGTGACCAGTTATTTTGCTGTTGCAAGAGGTATAAAAACAGATCGCTATACTCTTGCTATAACTATTGGCCGGGATCATCTGGTAAAAGAAATTCTTATGTTTGATGACAAAAACGATCCCTACCAGCTTACTAATCTGTCAGATAAAAAAGTGATAAATAGTCTGGTTAAACAAATGAAACCATTGCTGCAAAAGGCCAATGATCCCTGGATTCGCGAAGGAATATACGATAAGGTTGTAAAACAGCTTGTTAAAAAATAGGCAGCGGACAATTTCGGGTGTAAAGCGTATGATTTTTAACCCCCTCAGAATCGGTATGCACTACATTTGCATCGATTATCAACACAATGTATTATTCAAATTTAATGCTGTTATGAAAAAAATTACATTTATTTTAGTGATGGTTCTTACTGTAGGTATCAGTAATGCCACTTTTTATGTTACTCCAACCGGAACCGGTGATGGTTCATCGTGGGCAACCGCCCTGGGAAGTATACAGGCTGCTATAGATGCTGCCGCTGCCGAGTTTAACACTTCAGCCACTGCACAGGAAGTGTGGGTAGCTTCAGGTACTTACTCTACAGCCACTGCTGCACTTATAATGAAAGCAGGCGTAAACCTGTACGGTGGATTTGCCGGAACAGAAACCACAAAAGAACAGCGCGTAAAAGGTACAAATCCATGGGATTATACAAATGCTACTATCCTGAATGGTGGAAATGCCAAACGTTGTATCGAAGTAAGTGCGAACTTCACCAGTGTTTATGTTATAGACGGTTTTACAATTACAAATGGTAATGGTCAGGGCTTACAATTAAATAACAGCGGTGGTGGTTTGGTACTACGTGCCAACCTGAAACTGCAAAATAGCATTGTAACAGGAAACACAACTTCCGGAAATGGTGGAGGTGTTAATATGGTAGGTGGAATTGTTTCGAATTGCTGGATATACAACAATGTATCAACTTCCGGTACAATTACATCTGGTGGTGGTGTTTACTCTGCACCTGCAACCGGTTTTACCTCAACTATTGAACAGTCGGTCATCGAACGTAATACCAATGGAGGTATACGTGCTCAGGCTGCAGGTTCAACCTATATTGACAGGAACATCATCCGCAACAATACTTCAACGGGTAACGGTGCTTCTATTTATCTTAATAATCCAACTGTTTGTGAGATTACCAATAATCTTATTACTAATAATTCAGGTACAAACAATATTTATCTCAATAAAGGTAAATTGATTAATAACACGGTTGTAAACAACGAAGGTGGAATTTACCTCGCATCGGCAACCAATGTTTCTGAAGTGTATAACAATATAATTGTTGGAAATGTAGTGAAAGCAACTACCACGCCTACAAGTGTCAGTGTTGTAACCGGCTATCCAGGCGGTAAGGTAAAATACAATGCCACCTGGCCTAGCATTGCTTACCAGGCATTTGGTGATGCTACCGACTCTATACTTACAACAGATGCAGCCACTGCATGGACAGAAATTGCGTTTGTAGCACCTACTACTTTTGCTGGTGTTACCAGTGATCCTGCAAAATTACTTGAAATACAGCAGGCCGATTGGAAAGTTGGATCAGCGTCTTTAGCTCTTAATTCAGGTGACAATAGTTATTTGCCATCGACCATAACTACTGATTTCGCTGGTTTGGATCGAATTGTTGGTACAGCTATCGACCTGGGTGCATACGAGCGCCCTGAAGCAACAACTGCGGTGAGTCCGCTGAACGGAAAATCATTCCAATTAACTGTTGAAGGTCGCCAATTGATCATAAGTGGTTTGGATAAAGGTGTAACAGTATCGGTTTATCAATTAAATGGTATGTTGGTAAAACACCTGCAAGTAAGTTCCGATATATCAACAGTTGCTGTTGGACAGGGCATGTACCTGGTGAAGTCGGCGGATAAGGTACAAAAAGTGATTGTACGCTAAAGACGATTTAATTAGTTTTTT
>JANJXE010000350.1 GCA_024709185.1 Paludibacter sp. | reverse complement strand
AATCATTAATCATTAATCATTAATCATTATCTATTCGTCCATCCCCCCCATATCCATCATTCCGGAATCCTCACGACGTTGCTCCGAACGTTTGGGTTTCATATTTCCGAAATTATAGGTAGCAGTAATTCCGACCATTCTACCATGAAAATAACTTTCCGACTGCTGGTAGAAACCTTCTCCAAAGGTAACCGAACTCCGGCGACGCGAATCAAGCAAGTCGCGTACCATCAGGTTCAAACTCAGTTTACGATCAAGGAAAGTCTGACGAATTCCCAGGTCGATGGCATAGGATGAAGACTGTTTACCCTGAGCAATTAATCGGGGTGCTGAATAATCGGCTGTAATTTGGCCGAAAGTAGTCTTTCCCAGAATGATATTCCCCATCACCCTTCCACTCCAGGTAAAGTTTTCCTGAGCAGGAATTTGCGAAACGGTATTGTACGGACTTGTATAGATTGAAGCTGCCAGCGTATTGTAATAGAAATTAAGCGATGAAGTAAGATTCAGAATCTTAAACAGATTATTCTTCACAACCAACTCAAGTCCTGTACTTTGCGACCGCGTTATATTCATATAGGTACTTTCCATTGTTTTGTCAGCATTGATAAAGCTTACCCGTTGAATCACATCATCGGTGGCACGGTGATAAATTGTCGACGAAAGCGAATGATTATCCCAGGTCTTCAGGTAATTGAACTCGTATGCCATTGTATATTCAGGCTCCAGATCCATGTTTCCGTACGAGATATTAGTAGAATCAGTAAAATCACGGAAAGGATTGATCTGACGACCGCGTGGACGATCCACCCGACGGGTCAGGTTGAGCTGCAACTCGTTGTTTTCAGGTAGTGAATACGACATAAAAACACTTGGGAACCACTGCATATCACCTTTGGGCTGATAATCAACCTCTTTAATGGTTCCGTTTTCATCTTTTTGCTTGTTTATAGCATGACGCCAAAAATACTCTCCACGTAATCCTCCCTGGAAACTAAACTTATCCACACGGCTGCCAAAGGTAACATACCCACCATGAATTTGCTCACTGTAGTCAAATTCATTAAAAAAAGTATGTACAGGTTTATTGAGCATCAGATCTTCAGCCGATGAAGGACCGAAACGGTCTTCAAGAGTTGATTGCCAACCAGCTTCCAGTCGGGTAGCTTCAGAAAACTTTTGAGTGTAATCCAGTTTCATTTCCAATTCGCGGTTGGTCCCTGTGGTCGATTGCAACACTTTGCTGGAATCCCCTATGATACGATCAGTTTGCAGGTAAATCTCATCCTGCGTGCGTTGATGGGTAGAATACGAAACACTCGACATCAGGTTCGAACCTTTTTTATCTATGTCCCATTTATAATCGAGCGAGGCATTCATCCCGGGGCGGGTGCCAGTATCTTCGGTATACCGGTTAAAGTCACGCAGGAGGACGTTTGTTTGGAAATTCCGCAATTTATAATCATTGTCGAAATAACCACCTCCACCACCTATCATTCCAAATCCTGATAATCCCAGGGTATGATTCTCGTGAAAGCGGTAATTGATTCCGGCCCGTGTAAATAAACCATTATAAGAGAAAGCGGTACGACTTTGCTGACTCAACAAACTCAGGGTGTCGGTCCCATTGAGGTTGTAACGGTTGGTCCATCCACCTCCATTGAAATTCATCGCCCTGTATCCCAGATTGATGTACGCATCAATTGCTCCCTTATTGTAATTAATATTCAGTCCTGAATTAAAACCGGGCAACGAACCGATAGCCCACATTGAGCCCGCGGAAACACTTCCATAGTAACCGGCCCTGCGGTTCCGTTTCATCACCAGATTAATTATACCCGCTGTGCCTTCGGGATTGTAACGTGCAGAAGGATTGGTCATAATTTCAATCGACTCGATACTTTCTGCCGGCATTTGCTGTAAAATCTGCGCGCGGTTTTCAGCAGTCAGACCCGAAGGTTTACCATTAATCCACACTTCCACACTTGAATTGTTACGAAGCGACACATTCCCTTCGTTATCGACATCTACAGAGGGTATATTTTGAAGCACTTCAGTTGCAGAACCACCTGCAGCAGCAATATTCTGATCAACTGAAAACACTTTTTTATCAATCTCGAACCGCATTTGGGTCCCCTGACCAATTACCTGCACTTCTGACAGGGCCTTAGAATCTTCGGTTAGCTTGATTTTACCAACATTCAATTCCTTGTTAGTTACATTCAATGGAATGGTAAGGGTATTGTAGCCCACAAAACTCACCCGGAGCACATATTTTCCAATTGGAACGTTAGGCAGCAGGAAGTTACCCGCTTCATCGGTAACCACACCGGTAGCCGGTGGTGCATCTTCCGATTTGAGCAGTGCTACATTCACAAAATCGATGGGTTTGTTTGAAGTTCCATCCACAATAGTTCCCCTGATGGTTTGCAGGGCCAGGGCAGGTAAGGTTAAACAAAACAGAAAAAAGATCGGAAAGAAATGTCTCATATTGATTTTTTAATTTTTTAGTACCGGGTATAAAGACAACTGGCAGCGGAAAAAGTTTAAAAAGCAACCATTAAATAGCGTTAAGATAGAAAAAGAGGCCTTAATGGCCCCTTTCTACACCTATTCAAAGTTAGGCAATAGATACTTTTCCCTCGACGAAAGTATCTTCTGAATCTGGTTTACTTCAAGGAAAGTAGTACCATAACCCTCGCCAAAACTACCACTGAGGTAACAAATCATGCTTTCGTGTTCTACCCAGCCCATTTTTAATAAATGCTGAATAGCTTCAATCAGGTATTGTTGGGTATTTCCCTTTCCCTGCTGGTAAATTGGAATCACTCCGTAGGAAAGTGAAAGCTGACGGGTCGACCGCTCGTGGTAACAAATGGCCAGCACCGGATTACGACCACGATAAGCAGCCAGGTACAGTGCAGTGCGACCGCTGTACGTATCGGTAAGAATAGCCTGAGTGCCCAGTTTAGTACTGGTTTCCACAGCTGCATTACACAGGAAAGAAGTCAGGTCGTTGGTACTGATATCAATAGGAATATCATTTTCCGACATTTTCGTCTTTTCAGCTTCCTTGGCAATTGTAGCCATGGTACGAACTGCTTCCACCGGATATTTTCCATAGGCAGTTTCCCCACTGAGCATTAATGCATCAGTACGGTAATAGATAGCGTTTGCCACATCGGTAACTTCAGCACGCGTTGGACGCGGATTCTTTATCATGGTGTGCAACATTTGTGTCGCTACAATAACCGGCTTACGGGCCTGTACACATTTTCGGATAAGGCGGCGCTGTATTCCCGGAATTTTCTCCTGTGCAACCTCTATTCCCAAATCACCGCGGGCTATCATCACACCATAGGTATATTCGAGAATCTCGTCAATATTATCCACTCCCTCCTGATTTTCAATCTTGGAGATAATTTTTATAGGACTATTGTGAGCATCAAGAATATTCTGAATATCGATCACATCCTGTTTGTTACGAACAAAAGAGTGTGCAATAAAGTCGATGTTTTGTTCTATGGCAAAAACAATGTTCTTTTTGTCTTTTTCAGTCAGTGAAGGTAAATTGATGCGCACACCCGGTACATTGACACTTTTACGACTTCCCAGCACACCATCATTAGCGGCACGACAGAGTAGATAATCGGCCTCTTTGGCTTCCACCTTCAGATCAATTTCACCGTCGTCGAACAATATATCGTCACCTACATTCACATCACGTACAAAGTGCGGATAACTAACACATACGCATTCGGCTGTGGAAAGCTGAGACGGGTCACCTTTCACCCGGATAACATCACCTGCGTGAATTTCAATAGAATTATTGAGAGCTTCTGTGGTACGCACTTCGGGTCCTTTGGTATCCATCAGAATACCAATATGCGGACTCACCTCGCGAACATTATTAATGATTTTCAGGAAACCTTCTTCCTGAAGATGGGCTGAATTCATCCGAACCACATTCATGCCCTCGATATACAGCTGACGGATAAAATCCACATCACAGCGCTTGTCACTGATAGTGGCTACAATTTTTGTTTGCTTACTCATGTTGGAATAATTAATTGAAAAAGCGATTTACATTATTCGAATGAAGCCAGTGCCAGCCGGTACGAATCGAGTCCAAAACCGGAAATACTTCCTTTGCACACGGCCGAAAGATAGGAATGATGACGAAAGGATTCGCGACTGAACACATTCGAAATATGAACCTCGATTACCGGAGCCTGCACTGCACGGATCGCATCTGCAATTGCGATGGAAGTGTGAGTGTAGGCACCTGCATTCAGCACAATGCCATCAGCAACAAAGCCTGCTTCCTGTATCCTGTCGATGAGTTCACCTTCCGAATTCGATTGAAAGTAGTCGATGGTCATTTGGGGGAAAATGGCTTTTAAAGTGGTGAGGTATTCATCGAACGACTGACTGCCGTACACACCCGGTTCCCGCTTCCCAAGCAGGTTCAGGTTAGGTCCGTTGATAATCTGGATTCGCTTCATTTTAGTAAATATTATGCGGCGCAAAATTAGTAAAAAAAACTGAGACAAGATAGTGCTCTTGTCTCAGCGGTGAAAAGTACAACAAATTTTATAGCTATTGAGCCTTCACAGGCAGGTAACTCAGTTTGGATATTTTTGATACATCGGAGTAATCATACTGATGAATTCCATCTTCAGCAATCATCATCAGCACTTTATTAAACGGAATAACATCGTAACCGGCAATATCGGCAAAATGAGCCAGGCGGTTGGCCATCAGGGTTTGCGGATTGGATGCATTATAAATTTTCAATCCATCGTCGCATACAAACAGTGTTTTGTTATCAATGCCCAGTCCTTTGGGATGTGTCATCGCATAGGATACCAGTTGGCGGGGTTTCTTCTTATCTTTTACATCAAAAATCAGTAACTCGTTTGCATCCTGTCCGCAAAGATTGCCGGAGTGTACAGTTACATACGCAATATCGTCTTCCACTACTACCGGATCGCAGCCGAAAACATGCTGAATACTGGAAAGGAAGGTAGGTTTCAGTGGCTCTTCAACCGAATAAATCAACATACCGGTAGGCGTACCCATGAACATATATTCCTGATAACTAAAGATAGTTTCAACATTCCAACCCACATAGGTATCTTCAGTAGCTTTCGAAGGCTTAGCTCCCGAAAGATCAAAAATCTGCATCTGGTTATTCATTACGGAGTACAGGTAATTTTTGTAGATGATAAAACGCGACATGGAGCCATTAATACTGTTTCCTCCGCCACCATTTGCACCTACGGCCATATCCATTTTAGCTTCGGAGAGGAACATACCGTTACGCACCCAGCCCCAGAAACCGCCCCGTTGCCAGTAATCTTCCACCTTTTCGGTACGTTCCACTTCTTTCCAGCCAATTACTACTTTATTTTTCTCCTTGTACTCCATACACATCTGATAATCGATACCCGATTGATTTTCAACGATGGGTAGAACTTCGGGAAATGCATTTTCGAGACGGCCCTGTAAAACAGGTTTTGCAGGATTGCTTACATCAAACCAGACTAAATCAATATAGGAATCGGCATAGAGTATATCATTGCGCACCGACAAATCGGCGTTTCCCAACAATTCGATATAACCAACTGCCCTCGGATTGGCAGGATTCTGATTGTCGATAATATGGATTCCCTTTCCGGGTTCCGACATAAAGAGGTAGCCATTGTAGTAGCTGATTTTACCATACCCTGTGAGTGCATGTGGTTCTTCGCTCACTTTAACAGAACTGCGAAACATCGCTGCATCCATAACCAAAGGCTCATTGATTCGATACGTCACCGTTTCCGAAACCTTTTCTTCACATCCTGTCATCAGGAAAACAAAGAATGAAACCAGAAGAAATAATTTTGAGTTCATACGATATAGTTGTTAAATTGTTTTAGAATGAAAAACGAATTCCGGCAGTAAGTCCCGGCATGAATGGCTGTTCAGTACGTACACTCAGGGGTTGATTGCTGTCGAAATAATACGAAAGCTGTGGTTCGAAGTACAGCATCATGGTACGATCGAGGTGATAGCCGGCACCTATAGCGCTGTAAAGTGACCATTGCATCCCATCTATTCCCTTCGAAACATGGGTATTGAACACTGCACTTCCCCAATCACGGTATTCATCGTACACCGATTGCAATCCTTTTTCGGCGAGTATGCCTCCCGATAGATAAAGCTGCCATCGCGGCGAATCGGTTAAGGTTACTGCCAGACCAATTGGGATACCGAGGTAATGAAGTTTCATTTCGGCTGTACTTCCTGTCCATTGCTCGTTGGATAAGCTTGTGTGTAAAAAAGTATATTGAATACCGGTTTCCAGCGACCATTTCAAATCGAATGGAAAGCGGATTTTAACTCCTGCCGACAATGGCGGAAGGTATACTTTCTTATCAAAATCGGCTGCTGAAAGAGCTTTTGCCCGCATGGGAGCATTCGAACTGGTTAAAAAACTCTCACTCATCGCATCCATATACAATCCCCCGGAACCTGACGGATTACCGCCTGAAAAGCCTGAACCCAGCGCAGCTGCCAGCATAGGGCGTCCCTTTTTAACAGGTAGTTGTTGTGTCCAGTCTTCACGGGCATTTGAGGCCGGAATTAACTCGTTTAATTTAGAGGGTTTTAAAATTTTCGTTTTCTCACGAGGCTCCTGACTGCCTGAGGATTGAACAGCTTCCCTTTCTTCGTCAAGCACCTTTTTATCCATAGAGGGTTCGGTCACGTTGATCTTCGTCTCCGTATCTTCAACAACCGCTACCGATTGCTCGTTAGGAATTACTACTTCTGGTGATGCAGTCCGATTGATTATCGCAGTATGATTAACTGACACTGCACTCTTAATTGCCTTATTCGGGGCTGGTGATTGAATTGCATCAGGAATTGAAAGTTGCATGTCTTCAGGAATAGGCACTTGCACGTCCTCTGCATCTGAAAGTTGATTTGCAGGTGATAATTTTGCTATCGACTCTTGTATAGGTTCCTGTTGTTGCTGGTACAACCAACCAAAAGTGAGTAATAGCGCCAGGGATGCTGCAGCAGAAATCGAAACCCACCAGAAGGCAGCTCTGCGCTTGATAGTTCCATGAGAGGTATCCTGTGTTTGCCGCGACTTCATCCCGGATGCACTTCCTGTATGATGAGCGGTAGCTGCGTTTAGTCGCGATTGTATAGCATCCCAGGCTGAGTTATCCACCGGCATCGAATGATGAGCCAGTTTGTCACAAAAGGCCTGAGCCAATGCATCCTGTTCACTATGTTGTTTATTTTCCATTACCTTATTAACTTCTGAATCCAATTTTGGAGAATTTTCCGCGCCCTCATGTATTGTGTTCGTGAGGTGACTTCACTTACTCCCAGCATTTCTGCAATTTCAGCATGCGAATAACCCTCAATCGCATACATATTAAATACGGTACGATATCCATCAGACAGTTCGTTGATTAGTGCCATCAACTCGCGGGCCGACAGTTGCTCTACCACAGTTGCCTCCACATCGGCCACCTGCACAATCTGATCGTCGATGGATGCTGCAAACTTCAATGCATTGTGCTGCCGGAGAAATTCCAGGCAGGTAGTCACAAAAACCCTGCGCATCCACCCTTCGAACGAACCCAGTCCGGCATAGGAATCGATTTTGGTGAACACTTTCACAAAACCATCCTGCAACAGATCTTTTGCAGTATCCGTATCGGGAGCGTAACGACTGCACACGGCAAACATGGTCGGTGCAAAGCGCTCGTAAAGTGTTTTTTGCGCTTTGGCCTCCCCTCGTTTAACTGCATCAATCAGTTCCTGGTCGTCGGTACGGGTTGTCCACATTCGGTCGCTAGATGAAAAGTGATTTGTAAATGTTGCACACCACTCAAAAAAATCTCAGATACAAAACAGCCAGGATAAGAAAACGATTTCTCAACCCGGCTGTATGATAGTAAAAACATCTTATTTAAGCCACTTATCGAGCCAGGATGCAAAGGTTCGTTGCCAAAGCACACCATTCTGAGGTTTCATAATCCAGTGATTTTCATCAGGATATATCAATAACTGAGCAGGAACTCCCCGTAAAACAGCCGCATTAAAAGCTGCCATACCCTGTGATGCCAGAATACGGTAGTCTTTTTCTCCATGAATTACCAGGATTGGGGTATCCCATTTATCCACAAACTTATGCGGCGAATTGGCATAGGTTCGTTGAGCAACTTCATTCTCCTTATCCCAGTACGGTCCACCCATGTCCCAGTTGGCAAACCACATTTCTTCTGTTTCGAGGTACTGCTGTTCCAGGTTGAAAATACCCGCGTGAGCAATGAATGCTTTAAATCGTTTTTCATGATGTCCGGCCAGCCAGAATACTGAAAAACCACCGTAACTGGCACCCACAGCACCCAGACGTGTTTCATCCACAAAAGGTTCTTTGGCCAGGGCATCGATAGCAGACAGATAATCCTTCATGTTCTGACCACTGTAATCGCCACTGATTTGTTCGTTCCACGCCACACCAAAGCCGGGCAAACCGCGACGGTTGGGTGCTACGATGATATAATCGTTGGCTACAAAAGTCTGCAGGTTCCAGCGGTACGACCAAAACTGACTTACAGCCGATTGCGGGCCTCCCTGGCAATAGAGAATAGTGGGGTATTTTTTTGAAGGATCAAATTTAGGCGGATAAATTACCCACACCAGCATTTGCTTGTTGTCGGTGGTAGTAACCCATCGTTCTTCGACCTTACCCATTTCAATCTTTGAGAGTATGTGCTGATTTTCGAATGAGAGTTCGGTAGCTTCTCCGGTTTGAGGGTTGACGGAATAAATCTCGTGAGGCTGACTCATCGAGCCACGCACCGCAATCAAATTGTCACCGGCTTGTTTTACTGAACGATAATCATGCTGTCCTTCAGTAAGTTTAGCGATAGAACCACTTTCTATATCAGCACGGTAAATCTGTGTAACACCGTGCCATACACTTACAAAATACACCGATTTGCTATCGGTCGACCAACTTAGACTTTCAGCATTCTGATCGAAATTCACGGTGAGGTCGCGCATCTCCCAGTTTTCCAGATTCAACACAAACAGGCGGTGTTTATCTGCTTCATATCCATCACGTTCCATACTTTCCCAGGCCATCCATTTACCATCAGGAGAAAATACCGGATTAAGGTCGTAACCCATCATACCTTCGGTTTTATTCACCGTATTTCCTGTTGCTACTTCATAAAAATAAATATCGGTATTGGTGGAAACTGCATATTCCTTACCGGTTTTCTTGCGCGAACAATAGGCAATTACTTTACTGTCGGGCGTCCAGGCCAGTTGCTCGATACCACCCATGGGTTTCACCGGACTTTCGAAAGCTTCACCTTCCATTAAATCCTTTTCATTCGAAATTGCCTTTCCATCGAAATCGGCCACAAAAGGATGAGGAGCGTTTAACACCCATTCGTCCCAGTGTTTGTACATTAAATCTTCAGTGATATACGCCCAGGCCTGTGGAAGATCAGGATGAAGATCGTTGACGGTAGAATTAACCTTAACATCCTGAATAAAAACAAGTTTAGTTTCATCGGGTGAAAACAGAAAACCCGACACATCCCAGTCGCGTTTGGTAATCTGACGACGATCGGAACCATCCGACTTCATCATCCACACCAGCGAGCTACCGCTTTACGACGAAAGAAAAGCGATATGCCGGCCATCTTTCATCCAGACAGCAGCATTCTCGCCCACTGCCGTTTGTGTAATCTGGCGCTTGTTGGTGCCATCTGCATTCATCACAAACAGTTCGGTATTGCTTTTATTTTCAGGAATACTGTAATAGGTCACCGGATACAAAATCTGTGATCCATCGGGCGAAACCTGTACAGTTCCGATACGTCCGAATGCCCACAATATCTCAGGCGTCATCCGCCCTCCCGACACATCGGGATTCTGTTTGCCAATCAGGTTCTGGTCACCGGCATCGGAACATCCGGCCACTAACATGCTTATAGCCATCGTTGTTACTAGTATAAAACGGTTCATATTCAATCAATTTAATAAGTTGAAACGCAAAAATACAACAAAATGCCGAAAACGCTGTTACATTAAACATTAAAACGCAGTTCAACTCTCAACCGCACCCATTACTCATTTATCATTAATCATTTATCATTAAATATGGATTCTTTTGCACACCGAGCCGCAGACTGGGATCAGCCTTCCAAAATAAAGATGACTACTGTTTTTATAAACGAATTGAAAAAAAATATTTCCATTGAATCCGGATGGAAAGCGCTGGAGCTGGGTGCTGGAACCGGATTGGCTGGTCTTCAGATTCTTCCCGAACTGGACAGTCTGGTGGCTGAAGACACTTCCGCTGCCATGCTCGAAGTGTTGCAGGGGAAATTAACCGGTGATGAAAAAGTAACTATTATCAATGGTGAGATTTTCGACTACCAACAGTGCGATATAGATCTTTTGTTTTCGGTAATGGCCTTTCATCACCTGCCTGATCTGGAGAAAGCGCTAAACCATATTGCTACCATTATTAAGCCGGGCGGGTATATGGTGATTGGAGATTTGATGCCCGAAGATGGGTCGTTTCATCATTTCGAACCCATTCCTCACAAAGGATTTGAGCCGGAGGAAATTAAGATGCAATGTACACAGGCAGGATTCAGCGTTGAAAAGCTGTATGTGTATGACACCTTGCAACGCGAGCGCATCCCCGGAACAATCAGCGATTACGACCAGTTTATCCTGGTTGCACGAAAATAAATCAATTGCACACTCACAAGTAGCGAAAACATTCGCACTAAGCACGTAAAAAAACTGCTCCGAAGGAAACCCTACGGAGCAGCTGAATTGCAGACACTATCGTTGAATGTTTTATTCTTCGTCTTTCTTCGAAGCTTCGTATTCTTTGAGCAATTTATCCTGAATGTCGGCAGGTACAAGTTCATAGGAAGCAAACTTCATAGTGAACGAGGCACGACCACCTGACAGAGAACTCAACGAGGTGGAATAGCTACCCAGTTCTTTCAGGGGCACTTTCGCCGAAAGTTTTTCAAAACCTTTTTCCGACGACATACCCATAATGATAGCACGGCGTCCCTGCAGGTCACTCATCACATCACCGAGGCGATCGGAAGGAGCCAATACTTCTACATCGTAGATAGGTTCGAGCAATTTCGGCCCTGCTTCCTTAAAGGCCTGTGCAAATGCATTACGACCGGCGAGGCGAAACGAAATTTCGTTGGAATCAACCGGGTGCATTTTTCCATCGTATACAATAACGCGAACGTCTCGGGCATACGAACCGGTAAGTGGTCCCTGCTCCATGCGGTCCATAATCCCTTTCTGAATTGCAGGCAGGAAGCGTGTATCGATAGCACCTCCCACGATGGAATTGATAATAATCACTTTACCACCCCATTCCAATGGAATCTCCTGAGTATCGCGAACCGAAATCTTGTATTCCTGACCACCAAAACGGTAGGTTTCCTGTGGTGCAACGCCCTCAATATAAGGCTCCACAATCATGTGAACTTCGCCAAACTGACCGGCTCCACCCGACTGTTTTTTGTGTCGATAGTCGGCACGGGAGGTTTTTGTAATGGTTTCGCGGTATGGAATCCTTGGTTCTTTGTATTCGATAGCAATTTTGTCGTTGTTTTCCACCCTCCATTTCAAGGTACGCAGGTGGAATTCACCCTGACCATGCAAAATAGTTTGTTTGAGTTCTTTCGATTGCTCAATAATCCAGGTTGGATCTTCTTCGTGCATTCGGGTTAGTACTTCGCTGAGTTTTTCTTCATCAGCTTCCGATACAGCACGGATGGCACGACGGTACTTGGGCGCAGGATACTTAATGTCTTCAAAAATATATTCGCAGCCTTTTGCGTTCAGTGTATTTCCGGTGCGGGTATCTTTCAGTTTCACGGTTGCTCCGATATCGCCTGCTACAAGCATATCCACATTGGTTCTAATCTGACCGGCCACAGCAAAAAGCTGACTGATACGTTCTTTCGAACCACGGCTGGTATTTACCAGGTCATCGCCCGCTTTCAGTGTTCCACTCATAACCTTAAAGTACGAAACTTCACCGATATGAGGTTCAACACTGGTTTTAAATACATATATACTGGTCGGTGCAGCAGGATCGGCGGTTACCTCCTCGCCCGATTTTGTTTTCGGTTTCTGTGTAACGTTCACATTGGGAACGATATTACCGAGAAATTCCATGAGACGGCGAACACCCATATCGCGGTGGCCATCCACGCAGAATACAGGGAACATATCGCGGTGCAGTAATCCCGCACGGATACCAATGCGCATTTCTTCTTCGTCGAGCGAGCCCTGATCGAAGAATTTCTCCATCAGTGCTTCATCGTGCTCGGCTGCCGATTCAACCAGCGTATTGTGTAAATCCTGAGCTTTATCCATTTCATCTGCAGGAATATCAAGCACTTCAGGCTCACCACCTTCTGGTTTCCAGCGGTACATTTTCATTTTCAGAACATCCACCACGGCATTAAACTGCACTCCTGCATTTACAGGATACTGGATGAGCACAACTTTTCCTCCATAGTTTTCTTTCAACTGCTCCACGGCACGATCGAAATCGGCTTTCTCATGATCGAGCTGGTTGACAACAAAAATAACAGGCTTGTTGAATTTTTCCGTGTAACGGAAGTGATTGTTGGTGCCGACTTCAACGCCATACTGAGCGTTAACCAGCAGAACTGCTGTGTCGGTCACATTGAGGGAGGTAACTACACCACCGATAAAGTCGTCGGAACCCGGACAATCGAGGATGTTTAATTTTTTGTCGAGCCATTCCGTTTGGATTAAAGTCGAGAAAACGGAGTAGCCATACTCTTTTTCAACCGGAAAATAATCGGAAACTGTGTTCTTTCCATCGATAGAACCTCTGCGTTTTATAACCCCACTCTCGTAAAGCATCGCTTCAACAAGAGTGGTTTTCCCAGTGCCCGAACTTCCCAGGAGTGAGATGTTCTTAATAGCGTTTGACTGATATACCTTCATAACTTGTGTAAATTTATAGATTAACTTAGATTTTATGCGGGTTTTCGCTTTGAAAAAACGAACGGCAATGTATGAAATATGTTTGTAATAGAATTGGGGTTAATTATGTTATAGAGCAGGTTTTAATATTTTTTAGCGATAAATAGTTTCATAACGCTGATAAAGTGGTTTTTTTGATAACCCGTAGCCCTTTAACATCGTAACGACTCCAGATCCATTCATTCACCTTCCAGGTTAAAAAAGCACTTCCGGCACCCAACACAGCACCTGCCAACACATCCGACGGATAATGAACCCCCAGGTGCATGCGCGAAAATCCTATTGATCCGGCCCAAAGGAAAGAAGGTACAGCCACATACCATTTCGGGTATTTCAGGGTGAGTGCCGTGGCTGTGGCAAAAGCACCGGAGGTATGTCCTGATGGCATACTGAAATCATCTTCAGGCTTATAGACCTCCAACTGGCCGGGATAGCTGTCGTAAGGACGTTGCCGGGCTATTGATGCTTTAAGTGCATACGTAAAACCGAGGTTCACACCGGAAGCAAATGCAATGTAAAAGGCGTCTTTAAAAAGTCCTTTATCACTGGTTATCAAAGAATAACCACCCATCAGCACCGGAACAGCCAATGTAACCGGAACAGTTGTTTCCGAAAGCAAACGACTTATGGGCTTCAATCCCGGTGCACTTTGATTGATTGAACGCAGTAAATCGATATCACGGTTTTGTGACTGAAGTTGAAATGTACCTGTCAAATACAGGTTGAAAAGCAGAATAATTATCGTAACTTTGCGCATCAAAATTGATTTTTTGGCAAATATAGACAATTTAATGTACAAGATTGCAGTGATAGGTCCGGAATCGACCGGAAAATCGGTACTTACGAAAGCACTGGCCCTGCATTATTCGGCACCACATGTGGATGAATACGCCCGCAGCTATGTGGAACAATTGGAACGACCATACACTTACGAAGATGTTTGTGCTATCGCAAGGTATCAGGTAGAAGCTGAAAATCGAATCGAACAAAAGGAAATGCGTTCTGCGGCTACCACGACAAAGACAAAATTTATTTTTTTCGATACCGACCTCATCATTACCAAAGTGTGGTTTGACTACTGCTACAAAACTGTTCCATCATTTGTAAATGAGCAACTCAGCAAAGGATTTTTTGATCTTTACCTGCTTTGCGACACCGACTTACCCTGGGAACCCGATCCGGTTCGCGAACATGGTGACGACCGTGAGTTTTTTTTTGATTGGTACAGGCGCGAAATTGAACAACTAAGTAAACCCTATGTTGTAGTACAGGGCCTGGGCGATTCACGTCTTCAAAGCGCAATTCAGGCCATTGAACTTCATTTTCGGTTATAAAATGAAACGAGCATGTAACTATTATTTTTCCAGGGGTTTGATAATACTGGTATGCGAGTTCCAAACGACCATTAAAGAATCAATTATTATCGCATGAAAAAAGAAAAGATACTCAATTTAGTACAACAGCTTTCGAATACCGAGCCCATTAAGGAAGTGTGTCACCAACAGCTCAAGGATAGTCCGATGCCCTCGGTTCCGGTACTTTCGGAAATTGTGGATTTGTGCCGCTCAGTTCTGTTTCCGGGCTATTATGGAGATTCAGGCGTCAACTCCCGCACCATTATGTACCATATCGGAGTCAATATCGACCGGCTTCAACTCTTGTTGGAGCGTCAAATTAAAGCCGGTTTGTGTTTCGATGCCATTTCTGAAGAACAGATATGTATCGAGATTGACATCCGGGCAAAAGAAATTACCGAGCAGTTTCTGGCTATGCTTCCCTCGATTCGCGAAACCTTATATACTGATATTGTGGCAGCATACAACGGCGACCCCGCAGCCAAAAGTTTCGGCGAAGTCATTTTCTGCTACCCGGGCATTCGTGCAGTGAGCAATTACCGCATTGCACACGCCTTACTTAAGCTCGGTGTGCCACTTATTCCCCGAATTATCAGTGAAATGGCCCATTCTGAAACCGGCATCGACATTCATCCAGGAGCCGAAATCGGTGAATATTTCACAATTGACCACGGCACAGGGTTGGTAATCGGCGAAACCTCCCGTATTGGTAACAACGTAAAAATGTTTCAGGGTGTGACCCTGGGAGCCCGCAGTTTTCCATTGGATGACAACGGGAACCCTATTAAGGGAATCGACCGGCACCCGAAAATCGGGAACAATGTGATTATCTATTCCAACTCCACCATTTTAGGGCCTATAACGGTGGGCGATGGGGCTGTAATTGGCGGGAATATCTGGGTGGATCAGGATGTACCTGCCGGAGCCAAGCTGGTACAAAAAAAATAAAATAATTAAACGGGCGTCACAAGCCCGAAGTACTATCACAACAAACTGAAATGAACCAGTTATACATAGCAAAAACATTCAAGGGACTTGAAGAAGTTCTGGCAACCGAATTAGTAACCCTGGGAGCCAACAATGTTGAAATTCAGCGTCGTGCAGTATCGTTTACAGGCGACAAACGATTACTTTACAAAGCAAATCTGCACCTGCGCACAGCCATCCGCATTCTCAAACCCATCGCTTCGTTTACAGCCCGCACCCCGGATGAGATTTACGAAGAAGCCCGTAAGCTCACCTGGACTGATTTCATGGATGTAAATAACACCTTTGCAATCGATGCAACCGTATTTTCAGATGAGATTCGCCATTCACGCTTTGCCTCTTACCGCATGAAGGATGCGATAGTGGACTGGTTCAGGGAAACTACCGGCAAACGGCCATCAGTAAAGGTCGACAACCCACAATTGCTGTTCAACCTGCATATCTCGGGCGATCAGTGTACCCTCTCGCTCGATAGTTCGGGCGAATCGCTGCACAAGCGCGGTTACCGGGTGAATCAAACCGAGGCACCCATCAGCGAGGTGTTGGCAGCGGGAATGTTGTTGCTGGCCGGCTGGGACGGACAATCGGATTTTGTGGATCCCTTTTGCGGATCAGGCACTTTCCTCATCGAAGCAGCCATGATAGCGCTGAACATCCCTCCGGGACTCTATCGTCCTTCGTTTGGTTTCGAGCAATGGAGCGATTTCGACAAAGATCTGTTCGACGAGCTGTATCAGGATGATAGTGCTGAACGAAGTTTTGAGCATAAAATATATGGATACGACATCTCGGCCAAGGCATTGAAAATTGCGGATGAAAACATCAAGAGCGCCGGAGTAAGCAAATACATTACGTTGGAACGTTGTGATGTGGCCGAATTAACATCACCATCGGAAAATTGCCTGGTGGTCACTAACCCTCCCTACGGCGAACGCCTGCGACCGGAGGAACTGGAGCCCATCTACGGCGCACTGGGCAGCACCCTGAAACATAAGTTTACCGGCGTTATGGCCTGGGTTATCAGCTCGGAAGAACGCCTGCTGGAAAGGATCGGACTGAAACCTTCCACTAAAATTCAATTGATGAACGGTCCGCTGGATTGTTTATTCAACAAGTACGAAGTGTTTGCAGGAAAACGAAAAGAATACCTTACGGGTAATGATTAATGTTTAATGATTAATGATTAATGGGTGGTATGGTAGTTTCGATATACTCTTAAACCAGTTTTGTAACCATACAAGTCTCTTTAAATGTATATCATCTCTTAGCCGCACCCATTAATCATTAATCATTAAACATTTATCATTATTTGTAGGTGTACCAGTACAGCAGTCCGACCAGTCCGCCGCCACCCACGATATTACCCAGGGTGGCCGGGATCAGGTTACTAAATATGAACTCGCCCCAGCTAACGGGTGAGCCATAAAAAATAGCAGCGGGGATGAAAAACATATTGGCTACCGAGTGCTCGAAGCCCATAGCCACGAAGGCCATCACCGGAAACCAGATTGCAGTAATCTTTCCCACTACATCCTTCGCAGCAAACGATAACCACATGGCCAATGCCACCAGCCAGTTGGCACCTATTCCTTTAAAAAATGTCTTTAAAAAAGGATTTCCGGTTTTAGCATCGGCAATGCCTAAAATACTGTCGTGCCAGGGAGCGTTATCGAATAGCCCTGTCTGATAGGTCATGAAAAACGCCACAAAGAGGGCACCGACAAAATTTCCAACATACACCAACGACCAGTTACGAAGTAATTGCGAGACTTTCAACTGACGCGAAAGCACCGGTGGAATAAAATAGGCTGTATTACCGGTAAACAAATCAGCTCCAGCAATGGCACACATGATAAGTCCAAGCGGAAAGACCGCCCCCATCATGAATTTTTGCAAACCGGGATTTTCCGCAGCAATGCCCGGGACACCACCGCCCACCATTACGGCCAGTAATCCACCGAGAGCTATATATGCACCCGCCAAAAATGCAAGTACCAGTGTTTTCGACGCAGAGGTCTCAGCGCGCATCAACGCACCTTCAGTAGCCTTTCCTACCAACTCTTTTGGAACCATAATTTTTTTAATGATTAATGGGT
>JANJXE010000091.1 GCA_024709185.1 Paludibacter sp. | reverse complement strand
TAGAGGATATTTCTAACTTATTCGGACCGAAAATAGCACAGATTGTAGAAGGGCTTACCAAAATCTCTGGTGGTGTTTTCGCGGAACATGCATCGGCACAGGCCGAAAATTTCCGCAAGCTGGTACTCACCATGTCGGAAGATATCCGGGTTATTCTCATAAAAATTGCCGACCGGCTGCACAATATGCGCACCCTGGGTTCGATGCCTCCGGCCAAACAGTATAAGATTACCGGCGAAACACAGTATATTTATGCTCCGCTGGCACATCGTCTGGGTTTATTCCGTATTAAAAACGAACTTGAGAACCTCAGTTTTAAATACGAACATCCCGATACCTTTGACCGCATTGAGAAAAAACTGGCGGCAAATGAGGCTGAGCGTAATTTGTTTTACGATGAGTTCACGGAGCCCATTTCGCATCGACTCGCCGAACAGGGCTGGAAATTTTGGTACAAGGCACGCGTTAAAACCGTGTACTCTATCTGGAAAAAGATGACCAGCAGGAATATTCCCTTTGAAGATGTGTACGACATCATGGCCCTTCGCATCATTTTTTCTCCCAAAGAGGGCCTTACTGAAAAAGAACAATGCTGGATGATTTATTCGGCCATTACCGCCATTTATAAACCGCATCCCGACCGCATACGCGACTGGGTGAGTAATCCGAAAGCCAATGGTTACGAAGCGTTGCATGTCACGGTGATGGCTCCCGGAGGTCGCTGGGTCGAAATTCAGATTCGAACCGAACGAATGAATGATATAGCCGAAAAGGGGCTGGCAGCGCACTGGAAATACAAGAGCGGTGAAGGAGAAAATGAGTCGGAGCTCGATAAATGGATGAAAACCATTAAGGAACTGCTCGAAAATCCGGAGCCCAATGCCATCGACTTTATTGATACCTTTAAGCTGAATCTTTTTGCTTCTGAAATCTTCGTATTCACTCCCAAGGGTGAAATTAAAACGATTCCACAGGGATCTACGGCCCTCGATTTTGCATTCGACATTCACTCCGATTTAGGAGAACATTGTATCGGGGCTAAGGTGAATCATAAACTGGTTCCCCTGAGCCATACCCTTCAGAGCGGCGATCAGGTTGAGATTCTGACATCAAAAAAACAGCTGCCACAACCCGAATGGATTGATTATGTAACAACTGCCAAAGCGAAGGCAAAAATCAGAGCAATCTTTAAACGGGAAGAAAAGATGACCATTTCCGAAGGTCAGAAAAAGCTCGACGAAGCACTGGCTGCTCTTGGAAAGAAAGCGGATAACGAGACGATTGTCAAAATAATGAAATACTATAACTTTGACAGTCGTACTACTTTATTTCTGCAGATAGGATCGGATAAAATCAATCCCGACGAACTTTCACAAACCGTATTTAAGCCTCAAAATCGCTTTACCCGCTACCTGAAAATTCCGTTTGTAAATACATCGGAGAAACCCAGGCCCGAGAAAGCGGAACCCGACGAGACTCCTGCACTGGTACCTGCTACACGTGTGGATCGAAAAAAAACCTTCCTGCTGAAGGAAGAAAATGCCGGATTGACCTATCGTTTCGCACCCTGTTGTAAACCGATTCCCGGTGATGATGTACTGGGCTATGTCGACGAAAATGAAATTGTTATCGTACACCGTCGTGAATGTAGTACTGCTGCGAAACTGAAATCGAATTTTGGAAACAACCTTGTTTCGGCTAAATGGGCAGCCCATAAAACACTTACCTTTAATGAAGTACTCGAAATAAGTGGGATTGATAAAAAAGGTGTTTTAATTGAAATCCTGCGCATTATCTCCGAACAATATGGCGTGAATATCAGTAAAATACATATTGAAACCAATGCAGGTATTTTTGTAGGGCAATTTTATATTTACGTGCACGACAAGCACGAAATTGAAACCCTGGCAAAAAACATTACTAAAATTAAGGAAGTGAATTCGACGCACCGTGTAGTGAGCTGAGAAATTGCGCATTTGTTTCATCCTAAATTTTTCGAACTGGTAAAAAATGCGTACATTTGCACGCAATAAAAATTTTAAGTATATGTCGTTTATTGCTGATCGAGTTCATATGGAGGGGTTAACCTTCGATGATGTTTTGTTAATTCCTGCCTATTCGGAAGTTCTTCCCCGTAATGTAGATTTATCCACCCGTTTTTCCCGTCGTATTGAGCTGAAAATTCCGGTTGTTTCGGCAGCTATGGATACAGTGACCGAGGCTAAAATGGCCATTGCCATTGCGAGAGAAGGTGGTATCGGAGTTATCCATAAAAACATGTCGATTGAAGAACAGGCCAAACAGGTTAAGGCTGTGAAACGTGCCGAAAACGGAATGATTTCGAATCCGGTAACTATTTTACAGGGTGCAACTGTTGGCGAAGCGCTGGCCCTGATGGCTGAATACAAAATCGGAGGTATTCCGGTAGTCGACGGAGATGGTTACCTGATGGGCATTGTCACCAATCGCGATTTGCGTTTTCAGCGGAACTTCAACACCAAAATCGATCAGGTGATGACGCGTGAAAATCTTATTACGACTACCCGTTCCACCGACCTGGAAGCAGCTGCGGATATCCTTCAGCAATACAGGATTGAAAAACTTCCGGTAGTGGATAAGGATAATAAGCTAATCGGACTGCTTACGTATAAAGATATTACCAAAGCCAAGGATAAACCCATGGCATCGAAAGATTCAATGGGACGACTACGGGTTGCAGCCGGTGTGGGTGTAACTCCCGACGTGTTCGACAGGATTGATGCGTTGGTAGAAGCCAGTGTGGATGCAATTGTGATTGATACGGCTCATGGTCATAGCGCCGGAGTGGTTAATACACTTCGTGAAGCGAAGAAACGCTATCCTCAGATTGATATTATCGTTGGAAATATTGCTACCGGCGAAGCGGCTAAAATGCTTGCTGAAGCAGGAGCCGACGCTGTTAAGGTGGGTATCGGCCCGGGTTCGATTTGTACTACCCGTGTTATTGCCGGTGTGGGAGTTCCACAGTTATCAGCAATTTACGAAGTTTCGAAAGCACTTGAAGGTACGGGTGTTCCGGTAATTGCCGATGGCGGTATTCGTTATTCGGGCGATATTGTAAAAGCAATAGCCGCAGGTGCCGATACTATTATGGCCGGTTCGTTGTTTGCCGGTGTGGAAGAATCACCCGGAGAAACCATAATTTTCAACGGACGAAAGTTCAAATCGTACCGTGGCATGGGTTCACTCGAAGCCATGGAAAAAGGATCGAAAGACCGGTACTTCCAGGATGTGGAAGAGGATATCAAGAAACTGGTGCCGGAAGGAATTTCTGCCCGGGTACCTTTTAAAGGTTCTTTGTTTGAAGTAGTTTACCAGATGATAGGTGGTTTGCGTGCAGGGATGGGCTATTGTGGTTCTCCTACCATCGACGACCTTCACAAAGCTAAATTTGTTCGCATCACCAATGCAGGGGTAACCGAAAATCACCCACACGACGTTACCATTACCAGTGAAGCACCAAATTACAGCAGGGGTGAATAAAAAAGCTTAAAAAGCGTCATCTTTTTACAACATAATGAAATAGTAACCGTTAAAGTGCTTACTTCGCAAGTTCTATTGTTAACTAAAAAACAACTATTTAGAAATGAAAGGAATTACAAAACTTTTACTACTGCTTGTTCTGTCGGCCTCATTAATGGCTAAGGGAAAAGATCCCGTTTTGATGCAAATTAACGACAAACCGGTTTATAAATCGGAGTTTGAATACATTTACAATAAAAACAACTCCAACAATTCTCTGGATAAGAAGACTCTGGAGGAATATGTTGATTTATTTATCAATTTCAGATTGAAAGTAGAAGAGGCCCGAACGCAGGGTCTGGATACCACTAAAGCATTTATCAACGAACTTTCCGGTTATCGTAATCAACTTACCAAACCCTATCTTACCGATTCAAAAGCCGAGGAAGCAGTGTTGCAGGAAGCATACAAACGTTTACAGGAAGATGTGGAAGTAAGCCACATTCTGATTCGTGCCGGGGCTGATGCAACTCCTGAAGACACCCTGAAAGCCTGGACGAAAATCAATGAGATTGCCGAACGGCTGAAAACGGAAGATTTCGCTTCTGTGGCAAAAGAAACTTCCGAAGATCAATCGGTGACTGATAATGCCGGTTATATTGGCTGGATAACAGGCTTCCGTACAGTGTATCCTTTCGAAACCATGGCTTATGCCACTCCGGTAGGGACCATTTCGAAGCCCGTACGCAGTAGCTTTGGTTACCATATTATTAAAATTCACGATCGCCGTGCTTCAAGAGGTGAAATTCTGGTATCACACATTATGAAGTTTACTTCACAGGGCGAAGACGCAGCCAATGCCCGTGCTAAAGCTGCCATCGATTCATTGTACAAGGTAGTGAAAGATGGTGCTGATTTTGGTGAAGTAGCCGAGCAAAATTCCGACGACCGGGGTTCGGCAACCCGCAAAGGTGAACTGCCCTGGTTTGGAGTGGGCCGCATGGTAGCCGAATTCGAAAAGGCTGCTTTTGCCCTGAAGGAAAAAGGTCAGATCAGTGAGCCGATTCAGTCGCCTTATGGCTGGCATATCATTAAACTGCTCGATCAGAAAGCTATTCCTGCCTTTGAGGAGAAAAAAGCAGACATCGAACGACAGGTAAAGCGAGACGAACGTGCTCAATCGGGTCAGAAAGCATTTGTAGCTAAATTGAAAAGTGAATACAAACTGAAACTGGCAAAAGGAGATCAACTCGCAGCTTTTATCAATGCTCTTGAAGGAAAAACGCTTAGCGATTCTTCATTCTTAGCCGAAACAGCCGGTCTTGCTAAACCCATCATGAAGTTTGCAGGTAAAACGGTTACTCAAAAAGAGTTCCGCGATTTTCTGGTGAAAAATTCATCTGTGCAGGGAGCAACTGCTGCATCTGATATCATCCGTGTTAAGTTTGATGAGTTCACCGAAAAGCAATTGCTTGCTTATGAAGATAGTCAGCTGGAAAAGAAACACAGCGATTTCCGTCTCCTGATGCAGGAATACCACGATGGTATTCTGCTGTTTGAGGTAAGTAACAATGAAGTTTGGGAAAAAGCATCGAAAGATACAGCTGGTCTCGCAGCCTTCTTCAAAAAGAACAAGGAAAAATACAGCTGGGACAAGCCGCATTTCAAAGGACGGATACTTCAGTGTAAATCAGAAGAAGTCGTGAACAAAGCAAAACAAATTGTGGCTTCACAACCAGCTGATTCAATTGATAAACACCTACGTCAACTCAACGATAGCGTGGTTCATATCCGTATCGAAAAAGGATTGTTTGTGAAAGGTGATAATAAATGGGTGGATCATTTTGCTTTCAAAAGCGGCGATAAACCAGAAGCCGATGCAGCATATCCTTTTGTGTTTGTTCCCGGTAAAATGCTAAACACCACTCCTGAAGAATATACCGATGTACGCGGACTCGTTACCGCCGATTATCAGGAATATCTCGAAAAGGAATGGATAGCCGCTTTGCGTGCTAAGTATCCGGTAAAGGTAAATCAAAAAGTTCTTGCTACGGTTAGAAAGAATTAATAAGCGACAGTTTTTCAGATGTATTACAGGTGGGTAACTTTTCTTGTTTCCGGATTGCTCTTTCTATCATGTTCGCAGGCTGAGCAGGAAAAAGACCGGGAAGCTCTGCTCGAAGTAGAGGGAAAGTTTCTGTACCGCGATCAGGTGGATGCTGTCATTCCTCCGAATGTATCGGCAGCCGATAGCATTCAGATTGCCGGAAGTTACATCCGAAGGTGGGTGACCGATGTGCTGTTGTACGAAACAGCGAAACGGAATGTGGATGACAAAGCGGCCATTGAGCGCTTACTCGATGAGTACCGTAAGGCCATGACCATTCATCAGTATCAGCAAAAGCTTATTCAGCAACGCCTGCCCAAAGATGTGTCGGAAGAGGAGCTTCAACGCTTTTACGAACAGTACAGCGATCAGTTTGTAATCCGCGAACCCTATGTGAAAGGACTTCTATTGGTAGTTCCTGCCGGCTCTCCCTCTATGGGCGAAGTTCGTGGATGGGTACGTTCAGGAAATGAAAAAGCCGTGGAAAATATTGAAAAATACAGTATAAAGAATGCGCTGGATTATCAGTATTTTTACGATCGCTGGATGTCGTATTCTGAACTTCAGAAAAGAATACCCGTTCAGCCCGACGATTTAAACGGATCTTTTATTGAGGTCAGTGATTCTGCCCGTCATTATCTTCTTAAAATGAAGGAAATACAACGGTCGGGGCAACCTGAGCCTTTCGAAATTGCTCGTCCGAAGATAACCGAGATAATCCTGAATAAGTTAAAATCGGATTTTATTTCCGGCTTCGAGGATGAATTATACAACGATGCCGTGCAAAACGGTACCATTACTTTTTTTAATGAATAAAACTATGTTTTCCCGGATCATCAGTGGTCTCTTTTTAGTGCTTTTCCCCCTGGCATCATCATTTGCCCAGCAAAACATTATCGATGAAGTGATATGGATTGTGGGTGATGAAGCAATTTTACGTTCGGAGGTTGAACAGCAGCGTTTGCGTGCTCAGTACGAAGGTACCCCCATCAGCGGAGATCCGTATTGCGTGATTCCTGAGCGTATCGCTATTCAGAAATTGTACCTGCATCAGGCACAGCTCGACAGTATTCAGCCCAACGAAAGTACGGTGATGAACAATGTGGACATGCAGATGAATTATTTCATTACACAGATTGGATCACGGGAGAAAATGGAAGAATACTTCGGAAAGAATATTGTAGCCATCCGAGAGGAAACCCGCGAAATGCTCCGTAACAACCAGATCATCCAGCAAATGCAGCAGAAACTGGTGGAACATATCAAGTCGACTCCGGCCGATGTTCGACGTTTTTACCGTACACTTCCAGAAGACAGTATTCCGATTGTGCCAGCTCAGGTTGAATTACAAATTATCAGTTTTCAACCACCTATTCCACCTTCTGAAATTGAAGCAGTAAAAGATCGTTTGCGGTCGTTTACCGAGCGTGTTCACAGCGGAACTACTGATTTTGCCATTCTGGCCCGGCTTTATTCCGAAGATACTGAAAGCGCAAAACGTGGCGGTGAACTTGGGTTTCGTGGAAAAGGGAATTTTGTTCCTGAATTTGCCAACGTAGCCTTCAATCTCAGTGATCCTAAACGAGTATCGCGTATTGTGGAAACCGAATACGGATTTCATATTATACAACTGATTGAAAAAAGGGGCGACCGGATTAACAGCAGGCATATCCTACTTAAACCAAAAGTATCGCTCGACGATACCAATAAAGCCATTAAACGCCTCGATTCAATAGCCAATGAAATAAGAACTGGAAAAATGACTTTTGAACAGGGAGTTATTTACTTTTCTCAGGATAAAAACACGGCCATGAATGCTGGTTTAATGCTGAATCAGGCAAGTGGTACCTCGAAGTTTGAATACAAGGACTTACCTCAGGAAATTGCTAAGGTAGTGTATTCAATGAATGTAGGTGAAATTTCGCAACCTTTCGTGATGATTGATCCTCAATCAAATAAAGAAGTTGTAGCGCTGGTTAAACTAAAATCAAAAGTGGAAACTCATAAAGCAAATCTTACCGACGATTATCAACTTCTGAAGAACTTCTATGAGGAATCGAAGAAAGCAGAGTTTTTGAAAAACTGGATAGCTAAAAAACAAAGGGAAACCTATATAAGCATTGACCCGGCATGGCAAAAATGCGAATTTGAATTCCCCGGCTGGATAAAATAAGCATTGCTGTCGATGAAGTACACCAATTCGTTGCGCATAATATTAGTTGTTTGCGTTTTAGTCTCTTTGAACGATGTGAGTGCGCAGTTTCAGCTCCGTAAGTTACGTGAAGAGATTCTGGAAAGTCGTAAGCCGACTGCCCCTCAAAAGCCCTCGGCCCGTTCACGTCGCCAACCCAAACCTCTTCCTGCACCACCTCCTCTGGCTCCCATTCGCAGTCCTTACGACCAGCAAAATGCCCGCATTGTAAACATGGAAAATGCCGATGTTTTGCTGTTCGACCAGATGCTGCGTCCCGATATGCAGGTTGCCAGGGGTAACGTGCGTTTTCGTCACGATAATGCCACCATGACCTGCGACAGTGCCCACTTTTTTCAATCTATCAACTCATTCGACGCTTTCGGTAGGGTTGTAATTAATCAGGGAGACACTATACACGCGTACGGCGATGTTCTTTATTACGATGGAAACACTAAATTGGCACGCTTACGTGGAAATGTTCGTCTTGAAAACCGTAAAACTACGCTATTTACCGACAGTCTGAATTACGACCGGAATACTGAGTTGGCTTATTATTTTACCGGGGGTAAAGTGGTGGATCCGGAAAATACACTTACATCAGTATGGGGACAATATTCCACGAAATCCGATGATGCGTTGTTCAGTAACAAGGTGAAGCTGGTGAACGAAAATTTTGTGATGAATTCGGATACGCTGAAATACAATACCAAAACACATATAGCAGATATGGTAGGCGAAACACATATCCTGTACGACGACGAGACCGATATTTATACGAATAATGGCTGGTACAATACCAACACCGAACGTTCGATGTTGCTCAACAGGTCCAAAATCATCAACAAAGAAGGTAAATCCATTATTGGTGATACCATTTTTTACGACAAGAAGGTAAAATACGGCGAATCGTTTGGCAGAGTAATTCTTAATGATACCGTTCAAAAATCGACGCTTTACGGTAATTATGTGTACTATAATGAGGAAAATGAGTTAGGTATTGCTACTGATTCTGCCTTGTTGGTCGATTGGTCGGATGTGGAAAAAACCATGTACGTTCATGCCGATACTCTGAAGACCTATAAAGAAGTTTTGTCTCCTGATACATCCTTTAATCATGCAAAAGCCTGGTACAATGTTCGTTTCTACCGGGAGGATATTCAGGGGATGGCCGATTCATTGTATTTCAATGGGGTCGATTCGGTGCTCACACTCTATCATGATCCACTGATGTGGCAGGAAAAGCAGCAAATGGCGGCCGATAAAATATCGGTATTTACGGTGAATAAAAAAGTGGACAAGGTACACCTGGAAAACAATGCAATTGTTGTCGAGATGGTTGATTCCCTGCACTTTAATCAGGTCGCCGGAAAAGAATTGATTGCGTATGTCGATAGCGGCAGTTTAAGCAGGGTAGAAGTGGATGGAAATGCTGAAACTATCTATTATGCACGTGAGGAAGGCGACAGTACCCTGTTGGGTGCCAATCGTACGGAAAGCAGTAAGGTTGTCATGTATTTTAAAGATGAAGCAATCGACAGGATTATTCTTACGACTGCTTCTTCCGGAGTATTTATTCCACAGCATCTTGTTACAGAAGAGAAAACTCGGTTGGAACGGTTTTACTGGGTTGACAATATGCGTCCGACTTCGAAAGAGGATGTGTTTGTACGCTTTCCACGGGGTGAAAGGACAGGTATTACATTCCGGAACAAAGAACCAATAGTTGAATCCACTGAACCTGATGCGACAGAATCAACAGGTGATAAACTCACCAACGAATTGTCAGGTAAATCGGGTGAAGCCCAATCTCCGGGCGAATCCATACAGCAAAATCAGGTAACGCACTAGTAAAGAAGTGAGCTCCGACCGTCGGCGGGCGCCTTCATAGACGGACTGAATCTTTAAATACTAGTAAAAAAGGGAACTCCTTAAACAGGAATTCCCTTTTTTACTAATTGAATCTGCGGTTATACTACATAGGTAGTAGAAGCAGTATCTCCTCCACGGCCGGTCCAGTTGGTATGGAAGAATTCGCCACGAGGCTTGTCGATACGTTCATAGGTATGTGCACCGAAGTAGTCGCGCTGGGCCTGAAGCAGGTTGGCGGGTAAACGTTCGCTACGCAGGCCGTCGAAGTAGCAAAGTGCTGAGGTCAGAGCAGGTACAGGAATACCATTGCTAAGGGCAGCAGCACACACACGACGCCATCCGGCCTGTGCCTTTTCTACTTTCTCCTTGAAATAAGGGTCGAGTAACAAGTTTTCGAGGCCCGGATTTGTATCAAACGCTTTCTTGATATCACCTAAGAATGCTGAACGGATAATACAACCACCACGCCACATCAGTGCAATACCACCATAGTTGAGGTTCCAGTTGAATTCCTTTGCAGCCTCCATCATCAGGTTATAACCCTGAGCATAGGAGATGATTTTTGCTCCGAAAAGGGCATCTTTCAGGTCGTCGATCATCTGTTTTTTATCACCGCTGAATGTCACTGAAGGGCCGCTGATAACTTTCGACGCCTTTACACGGATATCCTTTTGAGCCGACAGACAACGGGCAAAAACCGATTCGCCAATCAGTGTAAGAGGTATGCCCAGGTCCAGCGCAACAACGCCAGTCCATTTTCCGGTACCCTTCTGTCCGGCTGTATCCAGGATTTTTTCCACCAGTGGTTCTCCATCGGTATCTTTGTAAGCAAGAATATCGCGGGTAATTTCAATCAGATAGGAGTCTAAATCACCTTTGTTCCATTCTTTAAATACTTCATGCATTTCGTCAGCGCTGAGTCCCAACAGGTCTTTCATCAACTGATAGGCTTCGTTGATAATCTGCATGTCGCCGTATTCGATTCCATTATGAACCATTTTAACAAAGTGGCCGGCTCCGTCTTCACCCACCCAGTCGCAGCATGGAACGTTATCTTCTACTTTTGCAGCCACAGCCTGGAATACATCTTTCACGGCAGGCCATGCAGCAGGCGAACCACCAGGCATCATTGAAGGACCTAGTAAAGCGCCTTCTTCACCACCCGATACGCCAGTGCCTACATAAAGAAATCCTTTGCTTTCCACATACTTTGTTCGGCGAATGGTATCCGGGAAATGCGAGTTTCCCCCGTCAATAATAATGTCACCGGGTTCCAGATGTGGAATGATTTGTTCAATAAAATCATCGACCGGTTTGCCCGCTTTTACCAGCATCATCACCTTACGGGGCTTTTCGAGAGAGTCGCATAATTCCTTAATCGAATGTGCACCGATGAAATTTTTGCCTTTGCCACGTCCGGAAAGGAATTGATCTACTTTTTCAACTGTTCGGTTGTAAACGCCTACTGTAAAACCTTTGCTTTCCATGTTAAGCACCAGGTTTTCGCCCATTACGGCCAATCCAATGAGGCCAATGTCTGCTTTTTGTTTCATATTTGTGAATTGTTTTTGTTAACTGCAACAGTTTCCAGCACCAGTCTTGCTGTTAACCTTGTTAGTATTGATTGTTTATTTATTACTTTTATACCACCTGAAGTTTAAATCCCAGTTTCTGTAATTTATTCAGGGTCTCAACCGGAATATTTACAGCCAGTACAGTGTACGCCTGAAACTCACGACGCACCGGATAATCGCCACGTTGTTTCTCAAAATCGGTAGGTCGACTTCTGAAAAGAAGATCATCGTTTCGAATATCGTAGGTATGCAATACAGCCCTTGAAATTATTTCTTGCTCTGTCATTCCGGCACCATTGATAGTAATCAGGGGTTGCTCCGGTAATTCAACTCCGGAAGGGCTCCAATTGTTTAGCCCCAGATTAAAAAAAGTACTGATAGCCTGAACGCTCATCACTGTTCCGGTTGCCTTTCCATCGCGCGAATAGCCCGCAATATGGGGTGTAGCCAGGGTACTCATGGCCAGTAGTTCCGGATCGATGTCGGGTTCATTTTCCCAACAGTCAGCTACGAAGGCTTCAATTTTACCTTCTTTGAGTGCATTTATTACAGCAGAAGTTTTCGTAACTTCTCCCCGACAGGAATTAATAAGTAGCGTTTTCTTTTGAAGATCTTGAAAAAACTGATCGTTTGCCAGATGAAAGGTAGCATCCTCACCTGTTGTTTCAAGGGGTACATGCAGGGTAATTATGTCGGCTTTTTGCTGAATTTCGGACAAAGAGACGAATTGCGAAGAATCCTCTTTGCGTTGTCGGGGTGGGTCATTCAGTAGTACCTTCATGCCCAGTAATTCGCAGAAACGAGCTACTTTACTACCCACATTTCCAACCCCCACCACACCTATGCAAAGCTCACTGAGATTGAGTTTCCGCGTGTCTGCCCACACCATCAGCACCGAGGCTATGTATTGCTCAACCGAACGGGAATTGCAGCCGGGAGCATTGGTCCAGTAGATACCTGCTTTTTCGCAATAAGCAGTGTCGATATGGTCGTAGCCAATGGTAGCTGTTGCAATCATTTTTACAGTCGATCCTGCCAGCAATTGCTCGTTACACAGGGTACGGGTACGGGTCACAATAGCATCAGCATCACGGACAATTTCAGCTGTGGTTTTAGCTC
>JANJXE010000242.1 GCA_024709185.1 Paludibacter sp. | reverse complement strand
CCATCCCGCCAGCATGATAAATTGTCACATTACATACCCTGGTGTTCTCACTGTCGGATATTATGATTCCCGGGACTGTGCGGTACTCTGCGTTGAAAACCATAGTATTTCCAACCACACCAGACATTCTGGGATAAAATAAGCGTACTACTCCCGGCTTGAGCTCCTTTACTATCATATTCTGTGCTGGTAAATATTCCAATCCGGCGTGTGGTTCTCGTGTGCTCGCTTTAAATTCAAGAAGGTGCCAGAAAGGATAAAATTCCTTTCTTAATCTACCAGCACAATCCATAGTAATATATTTATCTCCGGTAAACATCAGTTTATTATTTTCTACAAAATAAGGATAATCTGATGAAAAAGAAACATCTATACTATCTTTATAAGCTGCAACAATCTTACCTTCCGAATGAAATGTTCGTTTATAATCAAATGATAAGTTGCGGATGGTAATATTCTTTGAAAAGTTTAAAAGAAAGGGAGTTACATAACCATCCAGTAAGAAGTGAGAACCCTGTCCATCGATCTCCAGATTATTGATCTCTGTAAGATCAAATAAGAATCGCTTAAGACTCTCATCATTATTGCTTACAAAAAAATATCTTTCTGAAGCCAGGTTAGATAAAAATGTATAGTTCCCTTTTTCGAAAATTAATTTTTTGGCTTTCTTTCTTTTTACTTCCTTTAACGCATTTAAAACCGACAGAGTAGCATCCTGGCCTTCTGCGTGTAAATTAACAACTACTGTTTGAGCGATGATTGAATGAATGTTTAAAAGTAATATTAATATAAATACTACTGTAAATTTAATTTTTAGCATATCTAACGGATTTAATATTCAATAGATTTTAAAATCAATATGTTTTATATTGAAACAAAAGTAGTATAAGGCTTTATCAATAGGAATTACAGACGTATCAACCAAACTGCTTTTTTGTAACATTCAATGCAAATTATCATTTCAAGCTGATAATTTGTATAATTCATTACTCTTATATGGATAAACCCACAATATCTTCACTATAACTATGCAATGAGAAATGATTCAAAAAAAAGATTAATCAGGCTCAAAAAAACAAGTGGTAACAATAAAAAAATTGCCACCACTTGTAATGAAAACTGAAACAACTTATCTAATATACTCCGGGCTAATTAATTAATATTTTTTTTGTAATCTGTCCAAAATCACCATAAAGCATTATCAGACATGCTCCCTTCTGATATCCAGACAAATCAAGTAATGTCGTAGTGTTACTGATTTTTCCATGCTTTATCTTTTGTCCAGTTGCATTTATAATAACGTAATTTGCACCTTTTAATTCAGTATTTATACCAAATAACCCATTATTATTAAGCGGATAAATACTGAATGTACTTGTAGTATCTATGTTTAAATCAGTAGTCATTGCAGTTTCAAAATTAGCAACTAAATTACGTGTAGAACTAATATCACTCAGAATCATAGTGGCATCGGCAGAAACCTGTAATCCATCTTCAGTCCAGTTTACAAAAACATTTCCTGCAGTTGGGGTTGCTACCAAAGTTACATCCGATGATTTAGAATAAACTCCACCACCCGTAACCAATCCAAGAGTAGAATTGTTGGCAGTTGCTGAAATCATGTAATTTATTGTTGGAAACACAGTTTTAGCTATTCCTGCCTTCTTTATTAATACATTTGAAAAATCAAAAGGGGAAACTCCCGGATATACTTCAAAATAAAGTGGTCCATTAGCGTTTAAGCGATTTAAACCAAGCCCCGAAACATTATAAGTAACAGGCGCACTTACTCCATTGATTTTTAAAGAAATAGCATGTGTTAATGCATCGCTGACGGCAATTTCAAATTCAAAAGGCCCTGTACCATTATAAGGTTCATACACTGTTGGGCTATTCCATGCCCAGAGCTGTATGTCTTCCGGGTCACCATATTGATGATCCAACAACATTCGCACTTCAAACTTATTGATGTTCAACATAATGCATCTACCTCCATTAGCACGTGTATTCCAAACACCATTTGAACCAATTTTAATCGTTGTAGTGGCCCCGGAAGCATCAATACCTGTTTTAAATTTTATTTTGGTACTCCACCACTCATCCGTCTGTGCTGCTTTCTCGGTTCGGACACCAGTTTGTCCGGGTACAATTGTACCATCAAATTTCAGTTGTTCCATTCCTGGTGTGGTCACAGTATACCAGCCTCCTGTTGCATTATCCGGACCAACAGCTTCAATAACATTGACCGGAAACCAGGCATTTGTACTGGCAAACATATTCATATTAGTATAGGCTGCAGGCGTGCAGGTGAAGTATTTTTTACTGTCAGTCCCCTTTGTAAACTCTACATTACGTATCTGAAAATTGTTGCCAGCAGAATATTGATAGTTCACCGAACAAAATTGTCCATCTAACACAGCAGCATCAGCAGGTGTAAATGTGGTCGGACCATTAACTCCATTCAGTTTTACACTTACAACTCCGTTTGAACTTATTTTCACTACAGCAGTATTCCATCCATCCGTCTTATACTTGTACACACCTGTACCAAAATTTGCGTCAAGTAGAAGTACCTGACCACCCCATGAAGGATTGTAAGCAAAAACTCCATATATATTAAACTGAACCTTGATACCTCCATTAGCCCAATCATTTGCTGACTGGCCGAACTGCATAGTAAGTGCATTTGGACTATTTGGCATGAAAAAATCAAATTTAAGGGTCATATCTTTCCATGGTCCGGCTGTACCAAAAGTTGTTGCAATCCAGTTGTTTGCACCACCAAAATTAGTAGTAGCATCACATACAAGCGAATTAGTTGTTCCATCACTCGACCAGCTGCCGTTTTGCCCCCACCAATCAGTACCTGGTTCTGCACCACTAATAAACGAACTATATGAGAACAGGAAAATTAATATAAAACTATATTTATTCATAACATCACTTTTTAAAATATTGCATAACTTAAATGAGAATCAATAAATTATGAGAATTTTTCTGTTTTGAGGCTGAATTTAATTCAGAATAAACTTACAAACAGCTTCTCCGGGAATAATCAACATATAGGTTCCTGAATTAACATCTGTCAGATTAATTATTTGTTTATTACTGGTTATCAATCCTTTCTGAACTTGTTGACCCAGCGTGTTAACAATCGAATACTCTTTCCCTGTGTGAATACTTTCTAAATTGAAAACACCCTTGCCTGACGTCGGTATCAATGTTGCAGTCACTTGTTCATTATCCGATAATCCAGTACCCGGATCAGTAAAATAAACATTTGTGACATCTCCTTTTCTAACAACAAAATTCTTCATTTTCCAACCTGTATAACCACATCCAAAAAATACATAAAATTTTGAAAGGGCAGTTGGTTTTAGTACTGACATAGGAGCTGTATAGGTGGGTTCACATACATAGCCATTCAATTTGCTGCGTACAACACCGGAGGCATCAATATCGATTTCAAATGTATTGTAAGTATTCTTTTTTACTGCTGCCTGATAATCTGTGGGAGGATTGGGCACTACCCAGTGTGCAGCACTATAATGATAGTTTGTTGTAGCCTGAGCCAACCACTGGTTGAAATCAAGATTTAAACCAAGTCCCTCTGTTGCACTCCAGAGACCGTTCCACCCTACAATAAATGTAGTGTTAGTAGGTTGATCAAATATGTAGGCATCGAACTTCATGTTTAATCCCGTAAAGTCATTATTGCCAATTCCATCTGAAACCAAATCTTCAAATGTTGTACAAATACCGGCCAATGGAGCAGGGGCTATTGTTCCGGTAAATTCTAATTCAAACTGATCATTGACTGACCATTGTGCATCTTGTCCGAATTGGGGAAAGAAAACATCGCCAATTTGTGCCCTGGTTGAAGTAAAGATTGTCAGACACACGAGTAAAAATGTAATTTTTTTCATACAAGTACTGTTTTTAAAGTTGAACATTTAGTAATAACTTTTAGAATTTCTATATTTAAGAATTCTTCAAAAGTTTATGCAAAATTACAGCCCTACATTGTTACTTTAAAGTACATACGTATCAAAGTAATTGCCTTTTTGTAACATTCAACTATATTTACAGTATAATTCAGCTCCGGAGAGCAAATTGGCTCATAATTTAAACATCTGTTAATTTTAAAACGATGTGTAAATGCAAATATTCACTTAGGGGTCAGCATCTAAGGTAGGTGTATTTCAATTAGGAATCTGGAAAACAAAGTGAAACTAATTTACTTATTACAATCAACTATTTCTTCTAATAAATAAATAAAACATATAATTGTCTGGCAACACATTCACTTTAATACTCTTAATGCTATCTGAACTTGATTTTACTGCACTTAATGTATACCCATTTTGTTGTGGAACAACGGTATCTGACCAAACAGGCAAGTTCGTATTTGTAAGTAAGTCAGAAGGAATCGAACCGGAAAGTTTATTGTAATACAAGTATAGATATTTCAGGGTTTTAATCAGTCCGATTCCGGTAGGTATTTGCCCTGTCAATTGATTATAATCCAATGCTATTGCTTCTAAGTGTGCAAACGCAGGCAAATAACCAGGAATAGACCCGGTCAATAGATTTCCGTATAAATAAAAATACTTCAACTTGTTCAGTGAGCTCCATTCTGATGGTATTTCACCTGTTAAGTCATTCAGACCCAAATCCATAATTTGAAGCCCGGATAGCTCTTTCATGGTGATTGGCAGAGAACCGGAAAGTTTATTTTGACCTAAGCTTAAATAGGCTAAATTTATCGGCAGTTTTGGGATAGCACCTGTCAATTGATTTTTTTTGAGATCAAGTACAACAAGTTTCTCTAATGAGTGTAATGATGGTACTTTTCCAGACAAATTGCAATCGGTTAAATCAATATATTTAACTTCTGACAGGTTTTTTATCGAATCAGATAAGATACCTGTAATATAATTAGTGCCTGGTAAATTGATTTCTGTAACTCTTCTGTTCCCGGAAATCGTTTCCATCTTAATTCCTGTCCACATTTCCAGTGATTCATTAGCATTCCACTTTGAATTTCCATTGTTAAGTGCCAGTAATGCTATACTATCCCTTTGTGTCGGTGTAAGGATTTCCGGTGTTGTTTCGTCGGGAGCCTGGGCTATCGATATTATTGCTTGTTTCTGGAGCGTTTTGACTGTTACTTTGGCTCTGCGAATTTCTTTCGTGTTGTTCTTTTCGACAGCAATATTTATCAGTTTTTTTGAGATATCGGTCATTGCAACACACCAACTCGCATCTGAAGTAGCTGAGTACTCATCAGCCGTGGTCACAACCTTCACTTCGT
>JANJXE010000513.1 GCA_024709185.1 Paludibacter sp. | reverse complement strand
AGTAAATTTTCATCGGTAACAAAGTGTTTCAGCATACGCTGAGCCACCCGAATCCGGTTCAGCAACTGTATTTGTTCGTTCAACGCCTGATTTTCTGCGACACCTTCCTGTTTTTCGATCACATGCAAGACACCAATTTTCCGGACAGACTCCAAAAATTCAAGGTAATGCTTGTGATACACCAGGAATGAATATTTTCGCATCGGAACTATCATACGGCAACCTCCTCTTTTAGTCTTTGCTGACGCGTTTTTACAATCTTCTGCGACGACTTCGACAGATTTTCCTCATCTTCCATGAAACGCTTTATTTTCAGGATTGCATCCTCATAGCCCGGAATCTGTACTTTTTCAAAAAGATTTACCTTTTGAGTTGTTTTTTTGCGGGCATATTCCAGCAAATCGAGTTTACGGGCCGCAAATACCTGTTCAATTCCTACCTGAGCCAGTTCTTTCAATAAGGCCAACCCATCGGGATACCATTTGGGTGAATTGAAAAGACTATAAGGCCGGGTTGTATAAATAACCTCATCCAGCACCGGGATACGAACACCTGCTATTTTGCGGATGCTCATCTTCACATCCTTAACTTCCAGCAGAGTTGTATCAAATTCACCCCATAGCGCAATCATGGTTTCATACGAAGCTATCTTTTGTTCCAGTTCCTGCTCTGAGCGACGAATATCGTCCTTCGCCCGCTTAACCTCCATACGTAATGCACTTTCCTTATTTTTAATAGTAGGAAGAGCACGCACACGCATTTTCAGGTTTTTTTCGAGCGTTTGCAGCGATGTTTTATTATATTGAAACTGTATAGCCATAGTTCGATTTTATTTCCAGTATTTTTCTACCAGTTCCTGTTTAATACTTACTTCGGTTTGTTTGAAATGCGTTTTAAACAAATTCCAGGTAACATCGAGCATTTGAGTTGCATCAATATTTACGTCGATCGCCAGTAACTGCTCAGAATAATCTTTTGCAAACGAAAGCGTACGATCGTCGTAATCGGTAAGGTCGAAACCGTTTTCCAGTTTGGTTTTCGCATTGGCAGCATCGGCAAACAAACGCACGGCGGCATTCATCACCTGAGGATGGTCTTCGCGGGTTTTCTTACCAATAACGAGCTGTTTCAAACGTGAAAGCGAACGGAAGGGGTCAACAATTACTTTACCGACATCCGAATCACGACGTAGAAACAGCTGACCTTCAGTGATATAACCGGTATTATCCGGAA
>JANJXE010000159.1 GCA_024709185.1 Paludibacter sp. | reverse complement strand
TGTAATCGGCTTGAATATTTCCAATACTCCGATATGAGGCGAAGGTTGATTTGACCTGTTCCAGCATACTCACAGGGTTGATTTTGGCAAGTGCCGGATTTGAAGCAAACTGGGTATACTGAAAATAACCTCCGTAGGTCTGATCATCGACACGTACCGGTTGGGTTGGGTCGAATGAAGTGGCAGTCCAGATTGCCGATTGGTTGGCAATTCTCTCGTTTTCATACGAACCTTTTAAATTTACATTTACCTTCAATGTGTTATTAAGGAAAGTGGGATTCAGATTCATTGCCAAGGTTGCACGTTCGTAATTACCGGTTCGCAGTATTCCATTCTGATTAAGGTATCCTGCTGAAACACGATACGGTAGTGATTTGAATGCACCACTTGCACTCAAATTGTAATCGTGTGCTAACGCATCCTGAAAAATTTCGCTTTGCCAATTGGTATTGGCTGTACCCGGAGGGATGACACTGGTGCCAAGTTCTGCAACGAGAGCTCTGTACTCATCGGCAGTCAGCACCGGAGTTTGTTCACGCAGCCTCGACACACGAACATTCGAACTGAAATCGAGTTTCATTTTTCCTTTCATCCCTTTCTTGGTCGTAATCAGAATAACACCATTCGAAGCACGTGAACCATAAATAGCGGATGCCGAAGCATCTTTAAGCACCGTAAAGCTTTCGATATCGTTCGGGTTTAACTGACTGATCATTCCGGGACCACCAGTCCATCCTTCCACAGGTACATTATCGATTACAACCAGAGGATCGTTGGAACCACTCAACGATGCGCCGCCCCGAATTAGAAACGAGCTTCCCGCACCCGGTTTTCCGCTGAAAGGTAGCACCTGCACACCAGAGATTTTGTTGGCAATAAGACCTTCAGCATTTGTCAGCGGTGCTTTTTCAAACTCCCTTGCACTAATCGAGCTTATATTCCCGGTTAAATCTTTGGCCTTCTGTGTGCCATAACCCACTACTACAATTTCACTCAGTGCTAATTCCGTGGGTTTGAGTTGAATGTTTACTATATTTTTTGAGCCTACTGGCACAATTTGCGTTTCGTAACCTACAAAGGAAAATTCCAGGTTAGCTTTATCGGTCGTTATTAAAACTGAATAGGTTCCTTTAACATCGGAAATGGTGCCCTGATTGGTACCAACAACTTTAATATTCACACCCGGCATGGTTGTTCCCTGTTCATCTGTAACAGTACCGGTAATTTTTTTAGATTGTATTGTTTGTTGCGCCCAGAGTGTTGAAACACCTATCAACATAATTATTAATGTCAGTTGAAAACGACGTACGACACCTACAGTAGGAGTTTTTCTCATGATTGTATCATTTAAACTAAAAGGTTGTTTTATGTGATTTGAGGAACATAGAGTAAAAAAAGGGATAAAAGTCCTGTAAATATACGGAGATTGTTACAGATTAGCTGTAACAATCTCTGCAAATTCATATTGATTAGCTTAGTGTACTATCACCTTTTGGGTTTGTCCATCAACCCGAAGAAGGTATGCACCACTTTTAACAGCCTCTGTAAACTGATTTGAAACGGTAGATGAACGGATTAGCTGACCACTAATGTTAAATAAATCCACTCTTTTTTCCCCCTCAAAGTTCAGATAGATTATACCTTCTTTCGTACTTATATTGAAATTTTTATAAGCTTGTGGATTTTCTACATTGGATGTAAGAGTTCCCGGTGCTGCTACATTAATTTCAACATTCACCTTATGTTCAGCAAGTAATGTCCAGTTCACTTTTTCTTTCATTTCAATTACTAATTTGTAATTGGTTGGACTCGCTAAATTGGCAGATAGTGTTGCATTTGCCGGAATTGTAAATTGGAATGAACCTGTTAGATCTTTACCTCCCACAGCAGAAGCTACCTGACCGCTAACCAGCGTAGCCTCCCAGTTATTGAAAGTTGCATCAGCATATCTGTTGATAGCGCAATAAATATAATTATCAGCAGCCGGACTGCTGTAAGTATAGTTTACGGTAACCGTACTTCCGGCTTCCGCTGAAGTCAGGTTAGAGTTAATAGCTATAGAAGGTGTTGGCGGTGTAGTTGAAGCAGTGGAAAAAACGATTTGTGTAGCAGGATAATCACCAGCAAGCCAATTCCAGGAGGCATCACTCAATTGAATAGTCAACCTGTAATTTTGAGTACCTGTCAGCTCTGCAGTTGGAGTTGTGTTAAAGGGGATTGTGAAATTAAACGATCCTGTTACATTAGTTCCGGCAGGAGCAGGAGATAATGAACCATCGACAACCTTTCCAAGCCATGAATTAGTTGCATCAGCGTATTTATTGATAGCACAATAGATATTACCCGGGGCAGCAAGAGTATATTCGTAATTTATGGTGACTATAGTACCAATTTCCGCCGATGTTAATGTAGATGTTATCTTAATAGAAGGATCTACTGAAGAAGCTGTAGTTACAAAACTTCTTGCCGACAAGTCGTTTGCTGAAGCAATTGTACCCATCAATAGAATGGCACATAATAGTGTAGTAATTTTTTT
>JANJXE010000142.1 GCA_024709185.1 Paludibacter sp. | reverse complement strand
TTGTAGTTAAGGACTTTCGCTGGTATCGATATTTGAAATCACACTAAATAAGTCAAGAGCAAACGATCAGAACAACTAAATACTAGTGTATGAATACAAAACTTCAGGAGTTAACGGAAAAAATTTACCTGGAAGGGGTAGAAAAAGGTCAGTCGGAAGCTGCTTCCATTGTAGCTAAAGCGAACGCTGAAGCGGATGAAATCAGAGCTAAAGCAGAGGCTGATGCCGCTGCCCTGATGTCCTCAGCAAAAGAGAAAGCAGATGAGCTGACACGTAACACCCATGCTGAACTGAAACTATTTGCAAATCAGATGGTCAATGCACTGAAAACCGAAGTTACCAACCTCGTGTGCGGAGGAGTTGTGACGGAAGCTGTGAATGCTGCCGTGACTGAAAAAGACTTTATGCAAAAAGTGATGCTGACTTTCGTTCAAAACCTTGCTCAGGGTCAGGAAGTGCAAATTGAAGCTAAACAGGCTGCTGCACTGACCGACTACTTTAAAGCTCATGCTAAACAGCTTTTAAATCAGGGTATTACTATTACTGAAGTGAACAATGTGAAATCGCAATTTGTGGTAACACCCGCTGAAGGTGGTTATAAACTGACCTTCGGTGAAGAGGAATTTGTTTCCTTCTTCAAGGAATTCCTGCGCCCCAAACTGGTTGAAATGTTGTTTAACAGCTAATAAACTCTACTCATGGATTATTACTGCCTCGTGGCCGGATTACCGGACTTAAGGATGGACGATACCAAAGGACTGGTGGATCCGGCAGAGCTTATAGCCGAAATTGCTCCTCAGTTAAGTCCCGACGATCGTCAGCTACTGAGGTTGCTTATGGCCGGATACGATAACCGTAACTTTCTGACCTTTCTGAATAACAAGGAGGCACAATTGGATGCGTCGGGCGAGCTGACGCACGACGATTGGGTGCAGCTGGTGAAACTCATGGAGGAGACTGATCATCCTTCCGATAGTCGTTTGCTACCGTATTGGATCGATTACTACCACCTTAATCAGGAGGAAGAAATTGATGCAAAAGGAATTACCCGGGAAGATTTCATGTCGGGCCTGTACTACAGCTACGCCATGAAAACCGAAAACCGCTTTTTAAAACAATGGTTCGAGTTCAATCTGAATCTCAATAACCTGCTCATTGCTATACTGTGTCGGAAGTACGATATGGATGCTTCCAAAGCAGTGATTGGTTCCAACGAAATTGCATCCATTTTACGAACAACTCATTCCCGTGATTTTGGAATTTCAGGCATATTCGATCAGCTTGAGCTGGTTATGCGAATATCTGAAGAGACAAACCTCCTGGAGCGGGAAAAGAAACTTGATGCACTTCGCTGGAACTGGCTTGAGGAGCATACGTTCTTCAATTATTTTACAGTGGAAAAAGTGCTGGCTTTCGTTCTGAAAACGGAAATGCTGTACCGTTGGAAACAACTTTCGCCCGAAGAGGGAGAACAGATGTTCCGCGATTTGCTGAATTCATTAAAACAAGGTGTGAAACTACAAGAATAATCAACATAGAATGTCAACAAAAGGAATTGTTAAAGGGATTATTTCCAACCTGGTAACCGTGGAAGTTGACGGGCCGGTGTCGCAGAATGAAATCGCGTATATTCAACTGGGTTCGTCGCGCCTGATGGCTGAAGTGCTGAAAGTGACCGGCAATAAAGCTTTCGTGCAGGTTTTTGAAAGCACCCGCGGATTGAAAGTGGGAAATGAAGTGGAATTTAACGGCCACATGCTCGAGGTTACTCTTGGTCCGGGCTTACTGTCGCGTAACTACGATGGTTTGCAGAACGACCTCGATAGATTGACGGGTATTTTTCTTCAGCGTGGAGAATATAACTTCCCGCTTGATACTGAAAAACGTTGGAAATTTACACCTATCGCTTCGAAGGGTGATACAGTGGTAGCCGGTTCGTGGCTGGGCGAGGTGGATGAAAACTTCCAGCCACATAAAATTATGGTGCCCTTTGCTTTTGAAGGAAGCTTTACTGTTAAATCGGTGGTGCCTGCGGGTGAATATACCATTATGGACAAGGTTGCAGTAATTACTGATGCCGATGGTAACGATATTGAACTTAACATGATTCAGAAATGGCCGGTGAAAAAGGCGATCAATGTTCATGCTGAAAAGCCACGACCATTCAAATTGCTGGAAACGGGTGTTCGTACTATCGATACTGCCAACCCTATCGTGGAAGGTGGCACTGGTTTTAT
This sequence comes from Paludibacter sp., assembly GCA_024709185.1. GTDB lineage: Bacteria > Bacteroidota > Bacteroidia > Bacteroidales > Paludibacteraceae > Paludibacter. The sequence goes on along the minus strand of JANJXE010000142.1, from coordinate 1,980 downwards.
CCCGGGTCCGTTTGGTACTGGTAAAACAGTGTTGCAGCACGCCATTTCGAAACAGGCTGAAGCCGATATTGTTATTATTGCTGCCTGTGGTGAACGTGCCAATGAGGTGGTGGAAATTTTCGTGGAATTCCCCGAACTGGAAGATCCGCATACAGGCCGCAAGCTGATGGAACGTACCATTATTATTGCCAATACTTCGAACATGCCTGTTGCTTCACGTGAAGCATCGGTGTATACAGCCATGACCATCTCCGAATATTACCGTGCCATGGGATTGCGCGTACTGATGATGGCCGACTCCACATCACGCTGGGCTCAGGCGCTGCGTGAAATGTCGAACCGTATGGAAGAGCTTCCCGGACAGGATGCTTTCCCGATGGACCTTTCAGCTATTATTGCAAATTTCTACTCCCGCGCGGGTTATGTGTACCTTAAAAATGGCAAGACAGGTTCGATTACCTTTATCGGAACTGTTTCTCCTGCGGGTGGTAACCTCAAGGAGCCGGTAACTGAAAGTACAAAAAAGGCAGCCCGTTGTTTCTATGCACTTGAGCAGAACCGCGCCGACCGTAAACGCTATCCGGCTGTTAATCCCATTGATAGCTACTCCAAATACATCGAATATCCTGAATTTGAAGAATATATTTCGAAACGAATCTCTCCCGACTGGACTTCGAAAGTGAACGATATGAAGACGATTCTTCAGCGTGGGAAAGAAGTTCAGGAACAGATTAACATCCTTGGTGATGATGGTGTTCCTGTGGATTACCATATTACCTTCTGGAAATCAGAAGTTATCGACTTTGTTATTCTTCAACAGGATGCATTTGACAAAATCGACTCGGTTTGTCCAATCGAACGTCAGAAATACATGCTCGATTTGGTAATGGATATTTGCGATTCGAACTTTGAATTCAATGGTTTTATGCAGGTTATGGATTACTTCAAACGGGTGATCAACGTGTGCAAACAAATGAACTACTCCGTTTTTGAATCGGATCAGTTTAAGAAATACGAATCGGAGTTGAAAGAAATTCTTGCAGAACGTAAAAAATAAGAGAACGCTATGGCAACAAAAGCATTTCAGAAAATATATACAAAGATTACCCGCATCACCAAAGCTACCTGTTCGTTGTATGCAACAGGAGTGGGTAACGAGGAGCTGGCAACCGTAAACGGCAAATTGGCACAGGTGGTGAAGATTGAAGGCGAAGAAGTGACGCTTCAGGTGTTTGAAGGTACTGAAGGGATTCCTACGAATGCCGAAATCGTATTCCTTGGCAAAGCGCCTTCATTGAAGGTAAGCGATCAGCTGGCCGGTCGTTTCTTTAACTCTTTTGGTGACCCCATCGATGGTGGTCCGGCAGTGGAAGGTGACGAACGCGAAATTGGGGGCCCCTCAGTGAATCCGGTTCGCCGTCAGCAACCTTCTCAGCTCATTGCGACTGGTATTGCCGGTATCGATTTGAATAACACCCTGGTATCCGGACAGAAAATTCCGTTTTTTGCCGACCCCGACCAGCCTTTCAACGAGGTTATGGCCAATGTGGCGCTTCGTGCCAAAGCCGATAAAATAGTACTGGGCGGTATGGGACTTACCAACGACGACTACCTCTATTTTAAAAATGTATTCAACAATGCCGGGGTACTCGATCGCATCGTCAGCTTTGTAAATACAACCGAAAATCCTCCGGTGGAACGTCTGTTAATTCCGGATATGGCACTTACTGCTGCTGAATATTTTGCGGTAGATAAGAACGAAAATGTGCTGGTGTTGCTCACTGACATGACTTCCTATGCCGATGCGCTCGCTATCGTATCCAACCGTATGGATCAGATTCCTTCGAAAGATTCGATGCCTGGTTCGCTGTACTCCGACTTAGCCAAGATTTACGAAAAAGCGGTTCAGTTCCCGGCTGGAGGCTCTATAACGATTATTGCAGTTACAACCCTTTCGGGTGGTGATATTACCCACGCTAT
>JANJXE010000130.1 GCA_024709185.1 Paludibacter sp. | reverse complement strand
TAAAATTACGCCAACCCGCCCGGGACAGTTTGCTACCTGGAAAAGTCTGATGGATCCTGAAGTTATCTCGCTGGATAATAAAGATGAATTACTGATTGATGGCAGCTATAAAAACAGTGCTGCCACGCTTATCCGAAACTTCCTCGACTGCATTAAAACACGTGAACAACCGTTAGCTACACTGGAAATCGGACATCGCTCCACGTCGATGGCTCACCTGGCAACTATTGCCATGCAAACTCAGGAACGCCTGCTGTGGGATGCAAAAGAAGAACGGTTTATCAATAGTGATGCAGCCAACAAACTGCTTTCGTACGACTACCGCAAACCCTGGAAACTGAATGTGTAAGTTCTTAAACTCAAAAGAAAGGGTGTCGTTGAAACAAATCAACGACACCCTTTTCACACCAACAACATCGACAACAAACAATTTTTTACAATTTCAATTTTAGTACTTCCAAATCACCTTCAGCAGTAATAACCCGCAGCAAATAAATCCCTTTCATGCCGGAAACAGAAACAGAGCTTTCTTTCGCTGTCCGGCGATGCACAATTCCGGGGACAGAAATCAATTCCATCGACCGCGGGGTATTTCCTTCAACAATCAACTGGTCTCCATTTCGTCGTACTTTAAGGGTTGAAACTGAAAGTTCTTCCTTATAGGTCGAAACCAAAACATCCTTCAGGGTGTATTTGCCAAAACCATTGGTCGACGAAAGCACAAAAACCTCAATATTGTTTCCCGACCTGCGGGCATGTACATCGCCCCAGCCATTCAGATTATAGTCCCAACCCAGTGAAGGTGTTGTTCCGATAACTTCAATACGACTCAAATCACCGGAAGGAACCCGCAGAATATCGGCACGTTCCTGAACCAATTCTATCGGTGTGAGGGCTTTCGACCGGTATTTGAAATAAACCAGAATATCATCATCGCCATCTTTGGCAACAAACTTCACAGAAGTGCCCCATCGGCGAATCACATCAGACGATGAAACACCCAGCGAATCACCATTGGCATCGTATTTAACCAGTTGCATTTCCGACTCCTTGTAATAATAGTTCCCTTCTGGAGTTGTGCATATACTGCTTTGAATACTTTTTCCGGTTACCGGGAATAGTTCTTCTGGTTCATTCACAAAAAAAAACCGACCCTCGCGGGCAGGATCCGGCTTCATCGACCAACACAACACATCAGCAACACCCGACACCTTATTGGTAGCCAGTATACGGGCCGTACCATCGCGGTAATTTCCTGCGACTTCAATCTTATCCCCGAAACGTCCGGTCGGATAACGGCTACCTGTATGGTAATCGATCACCACTTCGGGCAATTCATTCTCATTTTCCCATTTATACACCTTAAACTGATACAAATCGGATCCGGCTTTAGGACCCACCACATTGGCAAGCAATAATACCCCGTCATCCGTGAGTCCGCCATCGCCAATAGAAACCAGATTTCCGGCATTAGTTGCTGCAATCCTGTTGCCCACAGGAAGTGTATCATTATACGTCCCCGTGGCTGCATCGTAGCTCAACACTCTTGCTTTTCCGTCGCCGGCACGTGTAAAGACAAAAATACGATCGTTACCTTTCATGGTGCCAAAAGCGAAGTTTCGGGTCGAACTACTGCTGGTAGAAAAAAGTGGTACAACAGTCCCGGGTAGTGCAGGTGCATCCGATGGTTGGTTGGCGTTGCAAAACGACCAGTTTGCAGTTACCGTTAGTGGCGAACTACGATCGGCCACAAACTTGCAAAAGGTATGATAGATAGCCTGGTCGGCCGAATCAGTTGATACAGATAACTCGTACAGTGCTTTTGATCCCTGGTAATAGGTAATTCGCTTATTTTCCCAAATACCGTGGCGGATAAACGCCTCCATGTAATTGGCAAGCCGATAATGCCACGACAGTCGACTCGTCAGAATTCGTTCGTCGAATTCCATTTCCATGTCCATATTGTGATCAACAGCAATCTGACAAGCCAGTTCAAGACGATCGGTAATGAGCGGCTCCTTGAAAAAATAATTGGGCTGGAGCCATGCATAATTGAACTTCAGGTTTTTCCATTCCGACCATCCCGGCGAATTGAAATACGGAATCCAGTTGAAACTATAATTCAGCTTGTTGAGATAATCGGCCAGAGGTGCTGTGATAGTACGGGAATTGGAAGCCTCCTCAGCAATCCAGTAAAAACCGGCCAGCTCGAGCTGCTCATATCCGGCCTCACTGAATTTTTTGCGCACATAATCGATGTACCAGATGCTCGCATCAATACGATCCTGATTGTTGGCAAAATTCAGCACCACACCATCTTTTACCGAACCCCACTGGGTCTGCGTTTTAATGGGCTCGGGCATTCCAATTACAATTTTACGTTTTGAACCGGGACGACCAATTCGTTTAGTGGCTGCATCCACCGCTTTATTCAGAGCTCCCAGCGCATAATTCTTTTGAAAGAAATAATCAACCAGGCGTTTCCAGTCCGACTGGCTTGCCGGTGTTGAGGTATAACCGGTTGCAAACGAAACGGTATTTCCATCCTTAATTTCCAACAAGAGGTATCCATCGAACATCCAGCGCTCATTGCCCGATTCATCCACATAGGTCACATAGGGCTTAATTCGGGCATCGTCCCACACATAACTGCGGTGCGATCCTCCTCCATACAGCAAAACCATGTCACGGCTATCGGGTAAGGTTTTCCGTTCGCTCTCCCAACTGTAGATGGTATCGGCAGGAACTTCGTAGGCCGAACCAGTATACTGGCCCGTCACATACTGTATGGTAAGGAAAAGAGAAATCAGTAAAAGTACGCTACGAAATGGCATCAGTAGTTAGTTTAGTGAAACAATTCGGGGAGCCGATAAAAAGGTATCGATAGCGAGTGGAGAAGGGATATACATGGTCCTGTAGGAAACTTCTTTGGAAGGATCCACATTAGCCAGGCGCAGCGGATTAACATAACCAGCATTCAGGATCACACTATCGACCTGCGTATTTGCAGTAGTGGTGTACGACACTTTAACTCCGATATCTTCAGAATTGATGGGCGAACCAAGAAACAACGAAAGACTTCTGGTTGAAGCAGTGAACAAGCGCGAAGTAAGCACACGGCTGGTTAGAGTCGATTGGTAACGCGAACCATACACCCGGATTATCTTTTCGAATGGAACCGATCGGTGGCCTTTGTTATCGTAGGTATGTACCTTCATCGTGTAATTACCCTCAGCAATGTTTTTCAGACCAGTTGGGCCACCAATCACCACATCGAACGAATCGACAGATGAAGTTTTAACAACATCCACAAAAATTGAGTCGTTGTAGGGACTCCAGAAGAATCCAACCGATTTACACCGTGGGTCCGAAGCCCAGAAGCGAACTTTAACGCGTTCCTTTCCCGGAAAAACATGCACCGAATCCACTTTCCCAATATAAATCTGCTCTCCCTGCGAAAGATATATATCGTGTTTAGCATTCATATCCGAACAGCTGGTCCAGCTAATAAGAACAACAACCAGGGCCGAAATGATAAAAAAAGCTCTTTTCATATAATTCTTCTT
>JANJXE010000068.1 GCA_024709185.1 Paludibacter sp. | reverse complement strand
GTTCGCGTTGCACTGGTGGGTTACACAAATGTGGGCAAATCAACCCTGATGAACCTGCTGAGCAAATCGGAAGTCTTTGCCGAAAATAAACTCTTTGCCACACTCGATACTACTGTCCGCAAGGTAATTATCGACAACCTGCCTTTCCTGCTAACCGACACGGTAGGCTTTATCCGAAAATTACCGCACAACCTTATCGAATCGTTTAAGTCGACCCTCGACGAAGTGCGCGAAGCCGATTTGCTGGTGCATATTGTGGATATTTCACACCCGAATTTTGAAGAACAACTTCAGATTGTGCAGCAAACACTTCAGGAAATTGATCCACGGGAAAAACCTACAGTACTCGTTTTTAATAAAACAGATGCGTTCACCTACACTCCCAAGGAAGAAGACGATTTGCTACCTTCCACCCGCGAAAATATCAGTCTGGATGAACTGAAAGCTACCTGGATTTCGAAGCTCAACGAGAACTGTATCTTTATCTCTGCAAAACAAAAACATAATATTGAAAACCTGAAAGAGCTCTTGTACCAAAAGATAAAAGCGATTCATATTGAACGCTATCCGTACAACGATTTTCTTTTTCAGCGTTACGACGAAGAAACTCTTTAATTCAGCAAAACAATGAAAAATTTCCATTTTTACAGCCCAACTTATTTTGTGTTCGGCAAAGGAAAAGAAAGTGAAACCGGACCCATGGTAAAGCGTTTTAACGGAACCCGTGTACTATTGCATTATGGCACCGGATCGGTGGTAAAAAGTGGCTTACTCGACCGCGTGAAAGCCTCGCTCGACAAACAGGGAATCTTTTATACCGAACTCGGAGGCGTTGTACCCAATCCGCGTAGTGGTTTGGTATACGAAGGCATTGAAATCTGCCGCAACGAAAAAATCGACTTTATAGTAGCCGTGGGAGGTGGCAGCGCCATCGATTCGGCTAAGGCCATTGCAATGGGTGTTCCCTACGATGGCGATTTCTGGGATTTTTTCAGTGGAAAAGCCAGTTGCAAAAAAGCTATTCCGGTAGCTACCATCCTAACCATCTCGGCTGCGGGCAGCGAAGGTTCCGCAAGCTCGGTGATCACCCACGAAAACGGCAATTACAAACGAGGAAGCCTTTCGGAACTCATTCGTCCGGTATTTTCGATATTAAATCCGGAGCTCACCATGAGTTTGCCCAATTATCAAACAGCCTGCGGAGCGGTGGATATGATGGCACATGTAATGGAGCGCTACTTCACCAACACAAAAGATGTTGAAATTACCGATCGCCTGTGCGAAGGCATTTTGCTCACCGTTATTAAAGAAACACCCAAAGCACTTGCCGATGCCAATGATTACGAATCGCGGGCTAACCTGATGTGGGCAGGCATGGTGGCACACAACGATAGTTGTGGGGTGGGTCGCGAGCAGGACTGGAGTACGCACGGACTCGAACACGAGTTATCGGCGCTGTACGATGTGGCGCATGGTGCAGGTTTAGCAGTAATGTTCCCTGCCTGGATGAAGTATGTGATGCACCATGATGTGATGCGTTTTGCTCAGTTTGCCGTTCGCGTATGGGGTTGCGAAATGGACTTTCAGAATCCCGAAGTAACCGCGAAAGAAGGTATTCTTCGCTACGAAAACTTCCTGCGTTCCATTGGCATGCCGGTACGTTTTTCCGAAATTGGCGCCCGCGAAGAAGACATTCCGGCTTTGATTCAACAAACTGGAATCGGAAAGGGTACCATGGGAAGTTTTGTGAAGCTGAATGCTCAGGATATGGAAAATATCTACCGGTTAGCAGTTTGAAACCGCAGTAAAAACTGTTGTATTCAGTATCAACCGTTCTATTCAACAACAACCAGTTCACTTTACAGTATATATAATGACGCTTCATTTTACTGCCGATTCCATACAGGCGCGCATTAAGTTGCCTGCCTCTAAAAGCATCAGCAACAGAGCATTGATATTGAATGCGCTGGCGTATAGTCCGTATGAAATTCAGAACCTGTCCGACTGCGACGATACCCGTGTGATGATACGCGCACTCGACTCGAATTCGACTCATTTTGATGTGGGAGCTGCCGGAACATCCATGCGCTTCCTCACCGCTTTTCTGGCAAAAACAGTAGGCGAATGGACGATTACCGGCAGTGAACGTATGAAACAACGACCGATTCGCCTGCTGGTGGATGCGCTGAATAAACTCGGGGCAAAAATTGAATACCTCGAAAACGAGGGCTTTCCTCCACTTAAAATTTATGGCAGTGCCATGATGGGTGGCGAAATCACCCTCAACGGTGGAGTCAGCAGTCAGTACATTTCGGCATTAATGATGATAGCGCCCTACATGGTAAACGGACTGGTGATTAAACTCGAAGGTGATGTAATTTCGGTCCCCTACATCGAGATGACCCGCAGCATGATGGCCGAATACGGTGTAACAACACAGTTTGAAAACAATACGATCACAATAGCTTTCCAGCGCTATACTCCTGTAAACTTTCGGGTGGAATCTGATTGGTCGGCTGCCTCGTACTGGTACGAACTACTTTCGATTGCCGGAAAAGGAGAGGTGTTCCTCGAAGGATTGAAGCAAAACAGCTACCAGGGCGATTCGCAGGTAGCAGTTCTTTTCGAACAGTTGGGCGTGGCAACCGATTATCTGCAGGATGGGGTTCGCCTTACTACCACAGGCAAATCCACTAATCACTTCTCGTACAATTTCGTCGACCAACCCGACCTGGCACAAACTTTTGCCGTGACCTGCTGCATGAAGGGAATAACGTTTGAATTCAGCGGTTTGCAGAGTCTGAAAATAAAGGAAACCGATCGTATTGCAGCGTTGATCAACGAACTAGTAAAACTGGGTTTTGTCATTGAAGAACCTGCCGAAGGAATGCTGGCCTGGAGAGGAACGAAAACAGTAGCGCAGGAGAAACCGGTTATCAAAACCTACGACGACCACCGCATGGCGATGGCCTTTGCTCCGGCAGCGCTCCGGCAAAAGCTGGAAATAAAACATCCGGAAGTGGTAAGTAAATCGTATCCTGATTTTTGGGAGGACTTACACAAGGCCAGGCTTGACTAGTCAATACGAAAATATACAAAAAGGCCTGCATGTGTCGATGTTCATGCAGGCCTTTTTTGTATATTACTCTACCACCGTTACCCAACCGTGTGTATCGGGCTCATCGCCGCATTGAATCGCAATCAACTTGTGGTATAACTTATCGCATACCACTCCGGGTTTACCATCCTTAGCAAACACATAGGAAACTCCGGTATCGTAATCGTCGATACGCTCAATCGGGCTAATCACCGCGGCCGTACCACAAGCACCGGCTTCTTCAAAAGTAGCCAGTTCTTCCACTGGTACATGCCTGCGCTCCACCTTCAATCCCAACTCTTCGGCCAGGGTCATCAGACTCTTATTCGTAATCGAAGGCAAAATCGAAGTCGATTCAGGCGTTACATACGTATTGTTCTTTATTCCGAAGAAATTGGCAGCACCACATTCATCAATGTATTTCTTTTCCTTTGCATCAAGGTAAAAAATATTGGAATAACCCAGTTGATGAGCATGCTGACCGGCCACAAGACTGGCTGCATAGTTACCCCCCACCTTGTACTTTCCGGTTCCCAGCGGAGCCGAACGATCGTATTGACGCATGATAACAAAAGGTGTTGTAGCGAAACCACCTTTAAAGTACGGTCCTACCGGAGCTACAAAAACAATAAAAAGATATTCGGAAGCCGGACGAACGCCCAACTGAGGACTAATTCCAAAGAGGAACGGACGAATATAAAGTGTGGCACCCGATCCATAGGGAGGAATGAAGCGCTCGTTCAGTTTCACAGCCTTTACCACAGCCTGTTCAAACAACTCTTGTGGAAATTTCTCCATCAGGATACCCTCGCAGGAGTTTTGCATACGTTTGGCGTTTTCATCCATCCGGAAAATGCGCACCTTACCATCTTTTCCACGGAAAGCCTTTAGTCCTTCGAACACCTCCTGGCCATAGTGCAGACAGGTAGCTGCCATGTGAAGATTCAGGTATTCATCATCGTGCACTTCCAGATCACCCCAGTTGCCGTTTTTGAAGGTACAACGCACATTGTAATCGGTTTTCATATAGCCAAAACCCAGGTTGCTCCAATCGATCTGTTCCATATCGGGAATGTTTAATAAGTTTGTTGTATTTCTCACAAAAATACAGAAATTTTGCGGTTTTTAAAATTATTCAGGTAGATTATTGCTTCATTTCCACAGTTCATCAGCAAATCCAAACTACTCATGTTGGGTAAAAAGCCATTTGCAGCACTGAACACCTGATAATACGAAGGATATTCGTCGAATAAATTGCTTTTTTTAGGGTGAAGCCGGATCCGCATGTCCAGGGCTTCTTCCGGAACAACGCCATAAACAGATGTAGATTCCGGCCTCAGGAGTCCTTCCATCCAGGAAGCGAGAAACTGCATCATACGTTCATTAAAATCCCACAGGAATGTGCCAGGATTGCGATAGATGGCTTCCAGCTCATCGGCCAGGTAATCGAAATACGGGCTCGACTGGTACGCAGCTTCTATCGTTCGCCAATGCTGTACCGGCCAGTTGCCATGATCCGACAGACGCACATCGCAAATCAGGGTTTTAGTTCCCTGTGGCCGTTCGAGCGGAATATTCAATTCGGTTACTCCTGTTGCAGTTGCAATCCGGCAACGGTTGCGGTAACTCTGCTTCTCAACGTATTCGTACTTTTCAATCACCGTTGTGCCCGCATGCATCCACAAAGCCACATAGTCGATGGGAGGCAGATAAGCCGTACTCAGGTAAACCGACGCAAGAACAGCAGGTTGCAACGCTAACTGTTGAGAAACTACTCCCTCTGACGAACCTGATTTATTATCGGTGGGCATAGCTTGTTTTGCGAGAGCTATCTTTTCCTTATCTGCGGGCATCCTTAAAGAAACGGTTGAAACGAATTTTACCTTCGAACCAGCCTTTGTCTTTATTCAACGACAACCAAACAGCTACCGGACGACCCACCACATGGTCTTCGGGCACAAAACCCCAATAGCGCGAATCAGCTGAGTTATGACGATTATCACCCATCATCCAGTAATAATCCATTTTAAAAGTGTAATAGTCCGTTTCTTTACCATTGATAATAAAGCGGCCATCTCTTACCTCCAAATCGTTTTTCTCGTACACTCGGATAATGCGTTCGTAAATCGAAATATTCCAGCTATTGAGTTTCAGAGTACTTCCCTTGCGGGGAATGTAAATCGGACCATAATTATCGCGGTTCCAGCCATGGCCACCACCATAGGGAAATACATCACCACCAATTGCAAAGGGCTCGATGCGAATGGATTTTACCAGAATGGAATTTTTCAACTTGTCGAGCATGGCAGCAGTCAGCGGGAAATGATATACCGGCAGATTGGGTTCTAATCCAAGGTAATTAATCAATTGCTGATCTGCAACGGGATCCTGCAGTTTACGGTCGTCGAAACTAATGCCCAGTTTATCCATCATATCGGCCGAGAAATAGCGACCGGTAGTTTGTACATAGTAGTTGTACTGTACGCCCGGATGTAGTTCTTCCGGCTTATCATTAATAAATATCGTATTATCGCGGATTTCAAAAAAATCACCGGGAATAGCCACACAACGCTTCACATAATTCTCGCGACGGTCGACCGGACGATATACCAGTTCTCCATAAATATCCTTACGCGATCGGATAATTTCACGCCCCCTTGCCATACAGGCTTCCGCTGAAGGTTCCACATCGGGATTCTGCAGTTTCAGGTTGTTATAGCCTTCGTAGTAGCTACTTACATAATAATCCGGATTTTGCACTTTCACAGGCACAGTGTCCCCTGTAGGGAAATTAAACACCACAATGTCATTACGTTCGATTGTATCAAAGCCCTTTAACCGTTTGTATTCCCACTGTGGATTTTCGAGGTAGGATTTGGTATTAATAACCGGAAAAGTGTGTTGAACCAGCGGAAACGAAAACGGTGTGTTAGGCACACGTGGACCGTAACTGGCTTTGCTCACAAAAAGAAAATCGCCCACCAACAGGGTTTTCTCCAGCGATGAAGTCGGAATCTGGTAATTCTGGAAAAGATACAGATTGATGAAATACACAGCGATGAGAGCAAATAAAATTGCATCCACCCAACCCATTACGGCAAGCACTGTTTTGTTCTTCGACTTTTTCCACCAGGTCCAGGGAATATACTGTGTGATAAAGGCATCGAACACCAGGGGCAGCAACAGCAACCACCAGAATGTACCTACCCAGGCTACAAAAAGTATATACAGCAGGCACCATGCGGCTGCTTTTATCCATTGTTTCACCGGATGTTGCAACCGGTCGGCTAATTTTCTCATTTTATACTCGTATTATATATAATTTCAATCAAAACGTAACAAGTCTTTCATGCCCAGCAGGCCTTTCTTGCCGGCAGTAAATTCAGCAGCCACTACTGCACCCAGCGCAAAACCCTCGCGCGACTTTGCATCATGTGTCATTGTAATAGTATCCACCTCCGACTCGTAACGGATAGTATGAATTCCGGGTACCTGTCCTTCGCGAATCGACTTAATGGCCATATGCGCTTCCGAATCCTCCACTTCCTTCGACCAGTCGGATTTACGGTCGAGTTCTTCAAGAATACCTTCAGCCAGTGTGATAGCTGTTCCGCTGGGCGCATCAAGCTTTTGGGTGTGGTGTACTTCGGTCATTTCCACATTGTATTCCGGGAAACGATTCATCAGCCGTGCCAGGTACGAATTCACCTTCATGAAGATATTAACACCCAGGCTATAATTGGAACTCCAGAACAGCGTATGCCCCCCTTCTTCAACTTCCTTTTTCAGGGCAGGTAATGCTTCGGTCCAGCCGGTTGTGCCACACACGATGGGAACCCCGGCAGCAAACGAACTGCGTATATTGCCCACTGCCACCGATGGCACCGAAAATTCAATTGCCACATCGGCACTTTTATAGGCCTCCGAATTAAAATCGTCGCGGTTGTCGATGTCGATGATACACACAATTTCATGTCCGCGTTCCAGGGCAATACGTTCAATAATTTTGCCCATCTTGCCATATCCAATTAATGCAATCTTCATATCAAGTTCAAAAAAAGGTCGAAGCTTTTATCCTGTAAACGCAGGCACTTTCGGAGCGTCGGCCCGATAACTAATCTAATTTACTTATTTAATATTGTCCAATCCCCAGCAACACGAGCGTACAAGCCACTTCCACCTGAATTCCGTTTTTCTCGAGTAACTGCTCAAATTCCGGATTTTCGGTTCCGGGATTAAAAATAACCCGAACAGGCTTCAACGAAACCACATAGTTGTAATAATCAGGTTGATTCTTTGGCCCCACATACAGCGTAACTGTATCAATACCTTCATAGGCTTTCTTATCTGTATCGATAGTGCGGCCGAAAATCACATCGGGACGCAAACCCAACAGTTCAATTTCATGTCCGTAGTTCAGCAATTTTTCAGCGGCTTTGTACGAATACCGCTCGGGGTTGTTGCTGGCCCCTATCACTAATGTTTTTTTCATATAAATCAATTTGTACATGCCTTACGATATTCATACGGCCAATTCTATATCGTTAAATAAAAATCCAGTGTTTCAAAAATTTGCTCTTTCGAAGCAGTGCAATTAATGCGTATATCGCCTATTCCACCCAGCAGGGTAAAATTTACAAAACCCGAATCGTTCTTCTTGTCGTGCGTCATCAGTTCGTACAGCTCCTCATAATCACCACAGGCAAAGTCGAACTTGCCGTAATACTCTGCCATCATGTACTTCAGCCGCAGCAATTCCTCTTTCGGAAAACCCAGCTGCACATGCGAGAGATACAGTTCGCACAACAAACCCCACATCACAGCATAACCATGAAGAGCAGGACGATGCACACGGTGCGAGAAGGTCTCGAAGGCATGACCAAAGGTATGACCCAGGTTCAGCGCCTTACGAATATTCTTTTCAGTGGGATCCTGTTCCACAATCCGTTCCTTAATACGCACACTGCGTTCCACCAACTCCCGGAGTTGTTCAAAATCAACCTCTTCCAACTCAAAAGCCAGTACTTCCTTCCATTCCTGTGGAGTATCAATGAGTGCGTGCTTTACCATTTCAGCATAGCCCGAACGCAAATTTGCCGCATCGAGGCTTTTAAATAATTCCAC
>JANJXE010000066.1 GCA_024709185.1 Paludibacter sp. | reverse complement strand
AACCAGATGCCTTTTTTAAAGTTTTTATTGATCAGTGAAAGGATGATACCAGCCAATACAGCTACCACACCCAGCAGGAACAACACTCCCACGAGTGGCATTTCAATCAGGTTCATGAAATATTTGTACTTTTCCATATATACTTCACCCGAATCATTTACTGCAAAACCTTCGGACAAGAAAATTGAAATTACAAAGGCCAGAAAGAACACTACAAACGGCACTGCATTGTATAGCAGGAACTTATGCGAACGGTCTTCGAGTACCTTATCGCTGATACGGTTGATAAAGAAAAGCGTTGCATTGGTACGCGCCAGGAAAAACACGGCAAGCCCGAGGAACCAGTTTCGTGGACACAACAGCGCTTCGAGACCGTGCCATCCACTTCCCCAGCGACTGATAACCGGCGAAGCTATATTGGTTATATTTCCTTTTCCTACAGTGAAGTCGGAGCCGGTGTAGAAAGTAGCCACCGCCACACCAATCAGGAACGTACCCAGTACGCCGTTGATAAAAAGCAGCGAACGATAGGTGGTTTTACCATACACATTGCCGGGTTTCGATTGAAACTCGTAGGAAAATGCCTGAATAGTAAAAGCGAACAGGATAATGATCCATACCCAGTAGGCACCACCGAAGCTGGTGGAATAAAAGAGCGGGAAGGAAGCGAAGAAAGCGCCGCCAAAGGTTACCAGGGTTGTAAAAGTAAATTCCCATTTACGCCCCAGCACATTCACCAACAATCGTTTTTCATCTTCGGTTTTCGAAAGCGAAAACAACATCGATTGTCCGCCCTGAATAAAAAGCAGAAAGGTAAGCAATCCACCCAACAGGGAGATAATCAACCACCAGTAGTGTTGTAGGAAATCGTATGTAAACATAATGTATACTGTTTAATGATGAATGATTAATGGCTTTGAGGGCCTTTTTTAATTTGTTTCAGCATGATGCGTATTTCTGCTATCAGCAGGGCTGTGAACAGCACGACGAACAAGGCGAATGTGAGCTGCACTGTTCCTGTTGAGATGCTCGAAACTGCAGCCTGTACAGGAAGAATATCCTGAATGGTCCAGGGCTGGCGACCTACTTCGGCAACCACCCATCCCAATTGCGTAGCCAGATATCCGAGTGGGATAGTAAACACTGCTGCCCATAAAAGCCATTTCTGGTTTTCGATATTTTTCTTCCACAGGAAGAACCAGGTCAGGGCAAAAAGTGTCAGGAAGAGCATTCCCAATGCAACCATGATATGGAAGGAATAAAATACCAGCGGTACATTCGGTATAAGGTCTTCAGGACTTTGGAGGTAGCCGTAGCCAAAATTGGTGTAATTGTCACGCAACACTTTCAGGTGTACAGCCGCCAGCGAATCATTTGCTGCTTCTTTGGCCAGCTTATAATCGCGCAGGGCATTTACAGCCAGCGTACCGCTTGCCTGCCGTTCGGCAAACGAAGGCACCACCGTACCATCCGAAAGAGTATAACCGTTAATAATATCTTTAATGCCTGGCACAAATGCATCGGCATCGCGGTAACCCAGTAATGAAAGTAACTTAGGGATAGGCACATCCACTTTGGCAATGAAGGTTTCTTCATCGTTGTCGTATTTCTTATCGGGATTGAGAATACCCATGGCAACGATATTGGCACCTTCCTTTCCTTCGTACAGACCTTCCATCACGGCCAGCTTCATTGGTTGTTTCTGTGCAACATGATACGCAGAACCATCGCCCGACCAGATAATCAAAATTGAAGCAATAAACCCGAAGATCGCACCTACTTTAATGCTTTTTAGTGCAAAGTCGGTATCACGCTTGCGAAGCAGATACCAGGCACCAATGCCCACAACAAACAGGGCGCCCATCACCCAGCCGGAGAAGACTGTGTGCAGGAATTTATTCAGTGCAACCGGAGAAAGCAGAATACTCCAGAAATCAACCATTTCATTTCGGGTGGTATCCGGATTAAATTCCATGCCGGTAGGATACTGCATCCAGGCATTGGCCACTAAAATCCAGAGTGCCGAAAGTGTAGCACCAATGATGGTGAGCCAGGTGGCTGCGAGGTGGAAACCTTTGCTAACCTTTTTCCACCCAAAAAACATTACCGATATAAAAGTTGCTTCGAGGAAGAAAGCCAGCATTCCTTCAATGGCTAATGGCGCCCCGAAAATGTCGCCTACAAACCAGCTGTAGTTCGACCAGTTGGTACCAAACTGAAACTCCATAATGATACCCGTGGCAACACCCATCGCGAAGTTAATTCCAAACAGGGTCATCCAGAATTTTGTGGCGTGTTTCCACTCTTCTTTTCCGGTTTTGTAATACAGGGTTTCCATAATGGCCATGATTACACCCAAACCGAGCGTTAATGGCACAAAAATCCAGTGATACATAGCAGTCATGGCAAACTGACCCCTCGACCAGTTGACTAAAGACACATCTAATAATTCCATGATTTGTTCAATATTAAAATTTTATAGTGTTTATTGTTTGTTCCTGCGAACAGTAAATCACGACAACTATCCCCTTACGATCAACCTTCTTTCTGAAATATGGTCTCAACTGTGAATTCAGGTTTGAATAAGGCTATTTTGTAGTAATTACAATTCGACAAAAATAATCAATATTTTGACAAAAATTGTTTCAGGCCAAAAAATAGTTTTGTTTTTTTATTTTATTCTGAAAAAGCGGGTTATTTACGAAGTTGCCATTTTACACCGGCCGAAAGATAAAATCCCGGCATCGGCAGTCCGCCAAAGTCTACATACTTCACATTCAACAGGTTATTCGCATCAGCATAAAGCTGAGTACGCTTCAGATTCCAGGATACACGTGTCGAGATAAGCATGTAAGGACGGTATGGCTCCGGTGCTCCGGTTTGAAAGTCGGTATAGTCGCCAGCACGATCCTTCAGTAATACCGTCCAGCTGGCATCCACATTTTTCAGAATACGGTGTTGAAGGGTGGCTGTAAACTGGTGTTTCAGGAAATCGAGAGCATACCGCGAATCGAAATCATCGGCTTTCTTATCGAGTTGCATGAGCTGGTAGGAGGCACTTATATGGGTAAACGGTCCCCTGTTGGGAATGTATTCTGCACCTGCATACAGCCCCTGCGTAGTAATCGCAGTAAGGTTTTCGCTTATCCAGAAATTTTGATCGGGATACTTAATCCAGTCGATTATATTCTGACCAAAACGGGTGAAAAATCCTGCTTTGACATTCAGTTTTGGCAGTTTGAACGCAACACCGCCTTCGTAGGTCTGAGCTGTTTCGGGCTGTAAGTCGGGATTGGCTTTCCTAATAGGATCCTGGTAGTACAAATCGGTAAAAGTAGGCAATCGGGAAGACGAATTCGCCGACACAAAGGCTGAAAGTTCAGGAGTAAAAAAGTAGCTGATATCGGCCCCATAATGATGCTTTATCATCACATTGAACGAATCGCCAATCGCTTGAATTTCGTCCTTAGAAGTAATATCTGAGGTAACGGTCAGGTTTCCCTCACCAGCCTCTTCCATCAGCTTAGAAAGCTTCCTTAATGGATTTGCGACACTACGTGTAACGA
>JANJXE010000094.1 GCA_024709185.1 Paludibacter sp. | reverse complement strand
ACGCCGCTGTGGCTGAGGTGTTGTCGACAGCGTTTCTGTTAGCCACCGATAAGGAGAAGAACACAATTGCACAAAAATTTACCGAATTTATTGTTTTTAAAAGTAGTGAATATAGTGCGTGATTCTCCTGAATGATTCAGTATTTCAAACGAAGTAAAACCACTTACAAATTCAAAAATAATCCATGAAAACCACAGAACGCCTTGAATCACTGGATGCCCTGCGTGGCTTCGATATGTTTTTTATTGTAGGAGGTTCGGTATTGATATCGGCTTTGGCCACCTTGTTTCCATCCGATTTTTCAAGCTTTGTTTCCCACCAGATGAGTCATGTTGAATGGCATGGTTTTGCATTTTACGATATGATTTTTCCGCTGTTTTTATTTATTGCCGGGGTTTCCTTTCCATATTCGCTGGATAAGAGCCGGGAAAATGGCAAATCAAATAAGGAAATCCTAAAAACAATTCTGATCAGAGCCCTGAAACTGATTGTGCTGGGTTTGATTATCAACGGATTTATGCAGCTTAATTTTGAAAAAACACGCTATGCCAGCGTGTTGGGCCGTATCGGAATTGCATGGATGCTGGGAGCTTTTGTCTATATGGCCGGAGGCAGAAAGTGGTCGGCAATTATCATTGCCATTTTACTGATTGGTTATTATTTTCTTGCGGCATTTGTACCAAATCCCGACGCAGCTCCGGGAACTTCTCTGTTTTCACCCGAAGGTTCCATCGTTGGCTGGTTCGACGTTCAGTTTCTTCCGGGCAGGGTGCTCGATACACTTTACGATCCCGAGGGTATTCTGAGTACAATTCCATCGGTGGCTACTGCGTTGTTGGGAATTATTACCGGTTCGTATTTAAAAAGTGACAATTTCAATCAGATTCAAAAAGTGTATGGAATGCTGGTGGCAGCAGTACTGCTTGCCGGAATCGGACTGTTGTGGAATGAGTTGTTCCCGATTAATAAAAAACTCTGGACGAGTTCCTATGTTTGCTTTGCGGGTGGACTGAGCCTGCTGTTGCTGGCAATATTTTACCTGGTCATCGATGTGTTGAAGTGGAAGCGCTGGGCTTTCTTCTTCAAGGTGATAGGACTGAATTCCATCACTATTTATGTTGCTCAACGGGTATTCAACTTTCACCATATGACCAATTACCTCGGTGGAGGCATCGTACGACTATTTCCCGAAGAAGCTCATCCCGTAGTGTATGCTATGGTATATCTGGCTGTGGTATGGGGCTTTTTGTATTTCCTCTATCGCAAAAAAATTTTTCTTAAAGTATAAACTCTATATTCCTAACCATCCCTCATTAATTAGTTTTTTTATCATGCATAAACGTTCTTTTTTCGCAGTACCTGCACTTTTTTTAAGTTGTTCTTTGTTTGCCTCTCAGATATACGATATTGTAATCTATGGCGGAACATCGGCCGGGGTAAGTGCCGCCATCCAAAGTTCGCGTTCGGGTAAGTCGGTTGTAGTTATTGAACCTACCAGTCGAATTGGTGGCCTTACCACAGGCGGACTGGGCGCCACTGACATAGGAAGTAAAACCAGTGTAGGTGGCATATCGAAGGAATTTTATGTTAATGTAAAGGAGTACTATGCCAATACAGCGAATTGGAAATACCAGACTCCGGAAAGTTATTCGCAGGACAGGAATGCTCCGGGCGACGATGCCATGTGGACTTTCGAACCTTCAGCGGCGTTAAAAATTTATCACCAAATGCTCTCCCGCGAAAAAGTCGAAATTGTTTACAAGGAGCGACTGAACCGAAAGAACGGAGTGAAGATGAAAAGTGGCAATATTGTATCCATCGAAATGGAGAGTGGCAGGTTTTTTAAAGCAAAGGTATTTATCGATGCCACTTACGAAGGTGATTTAATGGCAGCTGCAGGTGTAAGTTACACCTACGGTCGCGAAGCCAATTCGCAATACGGTGAAACTCTTAACGGTGTGCAGTTCAATTCCAGTAGTCCTATGTTGAATGGCCGTTTATCGCACAATGCAAAGTACCACAATTTTATTGAAGGAGTTGATCCGTATGTTGTTAAAGGAGACCCGACTAGTGGTGTTTTGCCGTTTATCGATCCCAAAGGACCTGGTAAAAACGGAGAGGGCGACAAGCGCATTCAGGCTTATTGTTTCCGAATGACCCTGACCGATGTTCCTGAAAACAGAATCCCATTTACAAAACCCGACGATTACAACGAGTTGAATTACGAGTTGCTGTTCCGCAACTACGAAGCGGCAAAAGGTCCTGTTTCAAAAATGTACTTCTATGGCGATCCGCTGGTGCCCTGGATTAACACTCCCATGCCTAACCGCAAGACGGATACCAACAATCAGAAAGGATTCTCTACCGATTTTATTGGCCAGAATTACAACTATCCCGATGCCAGTTACGAAGAACGTGAGAAGATAGTTAAAGCACACCGCAGTTATCAGCAGGGATTAATGTGGACACTCGCCTATCATCCCCGAATTCCAAAAGAAGTGCGCGATGTGGTTTCACAATGGGGAACCTGTAAAGATGAACATTCAGAAGATGGCTGGCAGGAACAATTGTATATTCGGGAAGCACGCCGTATGATAAGCTCGTATGTGATGACACAATACAACTGCGAAGGCATTGTGAAAGCTCCCGATGTTATTTGTATGGCCGGGTATGGTATGGATTCGCATCACACCCAACGGTTTATCGATGAGAATGGATATGTAAAAAACGAAGGAAATGTTGAAGCCCGTGGGCTGAAACCCTATGGGGTGAGTTATCGTTCGATTGTACCCCGGGCCGAAGAATGCCGCAATTTAATTGTGCCGGTATGTGTCAGTTCCACGCACATCGCGTTTGGTTCGCTGCGCATGGAACCCGTTTTTATGATTCTGGGGCAGTCGGCTGCCGTTGCAGCAGCGATTGCTATTGATCAACAACTGGCAGTTCAGGACGTACCTTATCCTGAGTTGCGGAAAAAATTAATTAAATTGAAACAAATACTCGATTAAGGATTTCAAAACTGTCTGGTTGTAAATGAAGTGAAATTGTTATTTGCGCTATTTGAGGAAAGGTTTGCGAAATTTACTCTTTTAATGGTTTCTTATTCTATTAATTTGCATAAGGTAAACAATGTTACCCGGTGAAGTGCTGAAGTTACCGGCACTGAACGCAAAAAATTCTTTAAGTCTAATTCAAAAAATTACAGTGTTATGAAAAAAATTACATTAATGTATGCATTAATTTGCATAGCTACAGTTTTGAGTGCTCAAACTGTTGTGACCAAATGGTCGTACACTAACGCAGGAGGAAATCCTCCGTTATCTCCCGCTAACAATGCAACTCTTATTCCACTTCCTCCTGCGGTGGGGTCCACCCGTAACATTGCAGCAGGTGTTTTTAATGGTAACGACCGAATGTTTGTATTTACCCGTGTTGGTGCCACTCAGGTATTGGCGTATGAAACTGCTGGAGGAACACTGGCTGCATCGTTGAATGTTACTGGTGTAACCGGTGGGTTGGTTGCCATTGGTGATGGTGATGTTACTTCGGATGGTAAGTTGCTGATGTGTAATGTGGCCAGTAGTGCTACTGCATCGAATCAGTTTAAGGTTTACCAGTGGGATAATGAAACAGATGCTCCAAAAATTGCTATTCAATGGACAGTTCCGGCCGGGACCGATCGTTACGGCGACAAAGCCATGATGATGGGTAGTATTACCGATGGTACAGCAAAAGTATACTCAGCCAATAAAAAGTTGGGTTATTCACGCGTAATGTGCTGGTCGATGATTCCGGATCCTGCAAATCCCGGAAGTTTTAAATTCAACAACGAACCAACCCCTACAATCAATGTATTTGGAAACAGTACTCAGCCTTCTGTTGCTGTTAGCCCCGATGGTCGTTATTATTACAAAGATGCACAGAAAAATCTATCGAATTACGCTGCCAACGGTGACTCCATCAGCGAAGGATCCAATTCCGTAATTCGTGTTTGGTCTGGTCCGGTGAAGTATATTTATAAAGATGGTAACGATGATATCATCGCTTATTTCAAATTTCGTTCATCTCCTCTCACTCCGGAAGAACCGGTACAGGAATTTGTTGAAATCCTTCGCGTTCCTAATGGCAACCTGGCTGAATTGTCGGTGATTGCTGCAACTCCATCTCTTGGACCTGAGTACAATCTGAACGGATGGGACGATTTTGTAGCCCGCAAAGTTGGTAATGATATTGAAGTTTTTGCATTCTCGACCACCAACGGATTTGCCATGTACTCTATTCAGAATTTAAATACGCAGACTTCATCCACTTCTATGGAAGACAAAATTAAGCTGACGAACTCCAATGGATATCTGACCGTTGAAGGAACCCAGGCTTCAGAAGTTGAAATCTTCAACATCATGGGTCATCGTGTTCAGCAACAGCTCAATACAAACACTATCACAGTGCTGGATTTGAAAGGTATACACCTCGTGCGTGTCAAAGCCGGAGATGTTACCAAGACATTTAAAATGGCATTCTGATAAATATCAGGGTCAGGCGATACTAGTTTGTGTCGCCTGACTATACCCAACTAAACAGTTGTTTTTAAGGGAAAATTTCACATCGGCAGGCGAGCATATTATTGTCGGTAAATCTCTGTTTGTCTCACATTCAATCATTAAATTGTTTAGAATATGAATTTTAAGCCTATTATACAAGCTAAAATAATCAAGCTATCGGCTTTCCAAAAAAGTTTTGTTGCTATTCTGATGCTCGGATTTCTGAATATAGGTTTTTCAGACCTCATCGCATCAGGTGCTGTGGAGAAAAATAACCTTAGTGAAACTTCATTCAATGCAGCGTCGACAGCTAATTTTCTACAACAGGATGCTACCCGTATCTCCCTGAAAGGTACAGTGTCCGACGAATCTGGCCAGCCAATTCCCGGTGCATCGGTTACCATTGTTGGTTCCACCGCAGGTGTGATTACCGACCTCGATGGTAATTTTACCATAGAAGTTCGTTCCAGCGACCGGCTTAACGTATCTTTCGTTGGTCTGCAATCACAGACAGTTGATGTTGCCGGCCGGCGAACTGTAAAAATTGTACTGAAGGAAAAAGTCGACGAGTTGGAGGAAGTGACTGTTGTTGCCTTTGCCAAACAGAAAAAAGAAAGTGTACTGGCCTCTATTGAGACGGTTAAGCCTGGAGAATTGAAAGTGCCAACCAGCAACCTTACTACTGCGCTTGCAGGCCGTATGTCGGGTTTAATTTCCTATCAGCGTAGTGGCGAGCCGGGTGAAGACAATGCAAGCTTCTTCGTACGTGGTGTTACTTCCTTTTCCTATGCACGAGGTCCGCTGATTCTTATCGATGGTATCGAAATGAACTCAAGTGATTTGGCCCGCCTTCAAACCGATGACATAGCCAGTTTTTCGATTATGAAGGATGCTGCTGCAACCGCTCTGTACGGTGCACGTGGTGCCAACGGTGTGATTATGGTCACAACAAAAGAAGGACGTGAGGGAAAAGCAACTATTTCGTTCCGCTACGAAACAGCTACATCTCAACCTACGCAGGTTGTCGACCTTGCCGATCCTGTAACCTATATGCGTTTAAATAACGAAGCGGTACTTACCCGTAATCCCCTGAGTACCATTCCTTACTCAATGGAAAAGATTGAGAATACATCCCGCGGTGTTAATCCACTTATTTATCCTGCTACCGATTGGTACAGTACCCTCTTTAAACAGTATGCAACCAACCGTCGCGCCAACTTTAATGTAAGCGGGGGTGGAAAAGTAGCCCGCTACTATATCGCGGCTACCTACAACCAGGACAATGGTATACTGAATGTAGATAAACTGAATAACTTTAATAGTAATATCGACCTGAAAAAATACCTGCTTCGTTCGAATATCAATATTAATATAACCTCTTCAACCGAAGCGGTAGTTCGTCTGCACGGTGCATTCGACGATTATTCAGGTCCCATTGATGGCGGATCGCAATTGTATCAGAAAGTGATGCGTACCGACCCTGTTTTATTCCCGGCCTATTATCCATCAACTCCGGAGACGGCTCATGTTCAACACATCATGTTTGGTAATTACGACGATGGTTCGTACATCAACCCCTATGCCGATATGGTGAAAGGATACCGCAACTACTCCAAATCGGTGATGCTGGCCCAATTTGAGTTAAAACAAAAACTCGATTTTATTACCGAGGGTTTATCCATTCGGGGTTTATTTAACACAAACAGGTATTCCTACTTTACGGTTTCGCGCTTTTACAATCCGTTCTACTATATTCCAACAGGATACGACAAACATACCGATACCTATTCGCTGTACAATATCAACCCAACAACAGGAACTGAGTACCTTAACTACAACGAAGGTGCGAAGGATATCACTACGTCTACCTACGGCGAATTTGCCATGAACTACGATCGCGTGTTCGACGACAAACATGGAGTAAGCGGATTGCTGGTTTCCACCATGCGTAACTTCCAGACAGCCAATGCAGGTTCGCTTTCTCTTTCCTTGCCTTCGCGTAACCTGGGCGTGTCGGGACGTTTCACTTATTCCTACGACTCGCGCTATTTCACTGAATTTAACTTCGGATACAATGGTTCGGAACGTTTTGCCAAAAAAGAACGCTTTGGTTTCTTCCCATCAGTAGGTCTCGGATGGATTGTATCCAACGAACCCTATTGGCCGATAGGTATTTCAAATGTGGTTTCAAATCTGAAGCTGAAAGGAACGTATGGCTGGGTAGGTAACGATGCTATCGGAGACGCCAACGACCGTTTCTTTTACCTTTCGGAAGTGAATATGAATAACTCAGGTAAAGGATTTGTATTTGGAGAAGATTTTGGCTACTCGCTCAACGGAGTTTCGATTTCGAGGTATGCCAACGAGATGATTACCTGGGAAGTATCGAATAAATTAAACCTCGGAGCTGAAATCGGACTGTTCAATAAAATCGACGTGATGGTAGATGTGTACCACGAGTACCGCAAAAACATTCTTATGTCGCGTGCCAATATTCCCACCACTATGGGACTTCAGGCCACCCCCGCCTCCAATGTGGGTGAAGCAAGTGCCCGGGGTATAGATGTTTCGCTCGACTACAACCACTCATTCAATAAAAACTGGTGGATAACGGGTCGTCTGAACTTTACCTACGCTACTTCACGCTTTGAAGTGTACGAAGATGTGGATAATACGCTGACACCCTGGCTCGAAAGAGTAGGACAGCCCATTTCACAACGCTGGGGATATGTTGCTGAACGCTTGTTTATCGACGAATTTGATGTAGCCAACAGCCCACAGCAAACATTTGGTGAGTATTCAGGTGGCGACATCAAGTACAAGGATATCAATGGTGATGGATTAATTACCACGCTCGACAGAGTGCCCATCGGACATCCGACCGAACCTGAAATTGTGTATGGTTTTGGTTTCTCTACAGGCTACAAGGGATTTGATTTTTCTGCTTTTTTCCAGGGACTGGCCCGCGAGTCCTTTTGGATTGATCCCACGGCTACTTCTCCTTTCGTGGATGTGGATGGTACAGGCTCAGTGACCTCCAAAAACGCACTTCTAAAGGTGTATGCCGATAATCACTGGACCGAAACTACCAAGGATTTATACGCCTTATGGCCCCGGTTATCGCCCATCGTTCTTGAAAACAATACGCAGGTAAGTACATGGTTTATGCGCGATGGTTCATTTCTGAGACTGAAATCGCTCGAATTGGGCTACAGTGTTCCGCGTAAGGTGATAGAGAAGTTTAAAATGAGTGTGTTGCGTGTATATGCCAGTGGCACAAACCTGTTTACCTTCAGTAATTTCGACCTTTGGGATCCTGAAATGGCAGGTAACGGACTGGGTTATCCTGTTCAGAAAGTGTTTAATGTAGGTTTTCAGTTAACATTCTAATTCAGATTCAGTATGAAGAGTATCTATATAATCCTGTTAATGTCGGCGACCCTGCTGCTGAATGCATGTGGTGACTACCTCGATGTCGTGCCCGATAACGTGGCCACTATTGATTATGCATTTCGTAACCGGACATCGGCTGAAAAATATCTTTTTACCTGCTACTCCTATATTCCCAATCTGGGACGTGCAGCTATTGATCCTTCCATTTTAGGAAGCGACGAAATCTGGATTCACGATCTGGATGCCAGTTATTCCAGTTCGCTGAGTGCGTTTAATACCTATAACCTGAAAAGGGGACAGCAAAACATCTCTGATCCGCTGGTTAATTTTTGGGATGGAGGAAATAGTGGGTCCAATCTCTATATTGGTATTCGCGATTGCAATATTTTCCTTGAAAATATCAATAAAGTGATTGATATTTCAGTTACCGAAAGAGAAAAATGGATTGCAGAAGTGAAATTCCTGAAGGCCTATTATCATTATTACCTGATGCGTATGTATGGTCCTATTCCAATTGTAAGGGAAAATTTGCCTATTTCGGCTTCTGTCGAAGAAGTTCAGGTGTATCGTGAGCCCGTTGATAGTGTGGTGAAGTACGTAGTTTCGCTTATCGATGAAGCTGCCGAAGATTTACCCTTGCAGGTACAGGATGTGGCACAGGAATTAGGTCGTGTAACTCTTCCGGTAGCTAAGGCAATTAAAGCTGAAGTTTTGCTTACTGCCGCCAGTCCCTTGTTTAATGGTAATACCGCTTATGCTTCCATGAAGGATAATCGTGGGATTCATCTATTTAGTCAGGAGTATGATCCTGAAAAATGGAAACTGGCAATGGATGCAGCTTTAGAGGCTATTCAGATTGCCGGAGAAGCAAATCATCAGCTGTATGAGTTCAACGATGTTCGCTATCCAGTGTCGGATACAACGCGCACTGTGATGTCGATACGGAATGCCTACGGTGTGAAATGGAATCAGGAAATTATCTGGGGAATGTCGGAAAATAACCTACAGCTGTCGCAGGGATTTTCCATCCCTCCCTTTACCTTTACCCACGTTCAGAATTCCATCGGACAGCCAATTTTCTCTGCACCGATTCATATTGCAGAGCTGTTTTATTCAAATAATGGTGTCCCAATCGAAGAAGATCCTACGTACGATTACGAAGACCGCTATTCTCCGGCAGCTGCTAAAAATCAGAAATATTACATCAGCGAAAACTTTATCACTGCCAAGTTGAATCAGTACCGTGAACCGCGTTTCTATGCCAATCTGGGTTTCGATGGAGGTGTATGGTTCGGAAACGGAAGATTTAAGGAAGTGGGAACTGGAACTTCGGAGACAGAATCCTGGATTTTAAGGGGAAAAGCCAACGAAGTGTCGGGTAAGGTAAGCTCTATTCGGTATAATATTACAGGCTATTACCTGAAAAAATATTCAAATTTCGAATCCGCCGGGACCACTAGTTTTATTCCGATACGCATGACTTTTCCGGCTATTCGTCTGGCCGATTTGTACCTGATGTATGCCGAAGCCCGTAATGAATATTCCGGTCCGGATGAAATGGTATATGATTACATTGACCGCGTTCGTGCACGAGCCGGACTTAAAGGAGTGGTGCAAAGCTGGCAGGAGCATTCCAAATATCCTGATAAACCCGCCAATCAATCGGGTTTGCGGGAAATTATTCAGCGTGAACGTTCTATCGAACTGGCGTTTGAAGGAAAGCGCTTCTGGGATTTACGCCGCTGGAAAATTGCCGACGAGGTTCTGAATCGTCCGATAAAAGCCTGGAATGTAAAAGGTGTAACTTCTGTTGACTACTACAATGTGGTGACCTTGCACATAATGGAGTTTTCGACCAAGGAATACCTGTGGCCTATTCGTCAGCATTCGCTGCGTACGAATCCCAATCTGATTCAGAATCCGTATTGGTAATCAACGGAAAGCTTGAGTAGTAACAATCCTGGTAAAATATTGAATATGAACAAAATATTAGTATATAGTGGTGTATTTATCTTCATGCTGTGGCTGACAGGGTGTGAAGACTATACGGTGGGTCAGTATCCGGTGGATGCCATTGCGCCCAAAACCATTTCAAATGTGAAGGTGGTAAATCTTCCGGGTGCTGTCAGATTAAGTTACGATCTCCCCGACGAAGCTGATTTGCTGTATGTAAAGGCAGCTTATCCGTTGGCAAATGGAGAAGTACGGGTTGCAAAAACCTCGGTTTTCAGTAATACGATGCTCATCAAGGGTTTCGGTAAATCGAAGAAGCAGGTTATTCAGCTTATAGCTGTGGATGCAAGTCAGAATGAATCGGAACCGGTGAGTGTTGAAATAGAACCACTGGATGCACCCATCTATTCGATTGTAAATGCATTGAAGGCCAGTACGACCTGGGGTGGTTTTAAACTTACCTGGGAAAATCCGCTGAAGGAGGATATTGTTGTGGAAGTGCTTCGCAAAAATCCTGCGACAGGTGAATTCACCTATGTTGAGAATTTCTACTCCTCGGAATCGATGGCTGAAAAAGCAGTGCGTGGACTGGATTCGACGCTTACCACTTTTGGTATCTATGTTCGTGATATTTATTACAATTACACCGATACGCTGGAGGTGAATATTAAACCTTTATTTGAAGAGTTGATTCCCAAAACAGGATTTAAAGCATTCAACCTGAGTTCACGGTTTAAACAGCATACCGCTTTTGGTGGCCCGATGCCGCAAATGTGGGACGATATCACGAATGTGCGTGAAAATGCATATTATATTATGACCGGAAATCCCATTATGCCTTTCTTTACCATTGATCTTGGCGTGAAAGCTAAGTTCTCCCGCTTCAGGGTTTGGCAACGTATCGACTACTTGTTTGCGCTGCATAATCCAAAAGAAATGGAATGGTGGGGAACCAACGACCTGGCTGCAGCAAGCGATAATGAAACGCTGGGTTGGGAAGAGAACGGGAAATGGACTAACCTGGGCCATTTCGAATCGAAACGACCTTCTGGCGGGAAATCGGGGGATCCGATTACTGCTGAAGACGATGCCTATGCTAAGGCCGGCGAGGAGTTCGAATTCCCCATCGATGCCCCCTCGGTTAAATACATCCGGTTCAAGCTCATCAGTACCTGGAGTGGATCGTCAGGCCTTC
>JANJXE010000089.1 GCA_024709185.1 Paludibacter sp. | reverse complement strand
GCCGGCGTAAAGAATATTGAGGAGCAGTATTCTCAGCTTCAGGCTTTGATGATTAAAATTCTATCGACCTACATTAACATAGATCCAGAAAAAGTTGAGGAAGTAATTCATCATTCCCTGCAGGAAATGGCTGAATTTGTGAATGCCGATCGTGCCTATATTTTTGAATACGATTTTAAAAAGAATGTGTGTAACAACACCTATGAATGGTGTCGTGAGGGCATAAGTGCCGAAATTGATAATCTCCAGGATGTACCTATTGACTTTATTCCCAATTGGATAGCTATCCACCGTAGGGGAGAGGCTTTTTACATGCCCGATATTAATTTGCTTCCTAACAATGGCCCGTTTAGTGTCAGGGGACTGTTGGAGCCTCAGGGAGTTAAGAGTTTGATTACCCTGCCCATGAAACTGAACGATGAACTGGTGGGTTTCGTGGGCTTCGATTCGGTATATGATTTTCATGCTTATAGTGAGAAGGAACGCGATTTACTGGCCGTTTTTTCACAAATGCTTATCAATATTACCGAACGCAAACGGCAATCGGAAGCATTGGTTAAAGCGAAAAATGAAGCTGAACATGCATCGAAAACCAAGGAGATTTTTCTGGCAACCATGAGTCATGAGATTCGGACACCGCTGAATGTTATAACCGGTATGGTGCGAGAGATGCTCAAACAGGATTTGCCTTCTTCTCAACGTGAATTGATGTCGAACGCAAAAAGTGCAGCTGTTCACCTGTTGTCTGTTTTAAATAATATTCTGGATTTATCGAAAATTGAATCGGGTGAGTTTGAGCTCGACAAGGTGGTGTTTGACGTAAAAAAACTGGTGGCCGATGCGCAGGCAATTATGTCCCAAAAAGCCCGGGAGAAGGACCTGGAGCTAAATGTATTGGTTGATCCCGAAATGCATACTGTATTCGGGGGTGATGAAGCAAGGTTGCGGCAGGTATTGATCAATTTGATTGACAATGCCATTAAATTCACGGAAACCGGTTCGGTAAATGTGAAAATTTGGTCGGAGAATACCAATAGTGATAAAAAACGTGTGCATTGTAAGGTTACCGATACGGGCATCGGGATGAGTTCGGAATTTATGGGAAGTATATTCTCGAAATTTGCTCAGGAGCAGAATGCTGTTTCGCATAAGTACCAGGGTTTCGGACTGGGGTTGAATATTGTGAAAAATCTGGTTCAACAAATGGAGGGCGACATCGACGTTGTCAGTGCCAAAGACAAAGGCACTGAGTTTCATTTTCATGTAGTGCTGGATACTGCTTCTCCCGACGATCTTCCTGTAAAAACAATTTCGAAAGATGAAGCTGCTGACTTTACCGGACGACGTATTTTGATTGTTGAAGATAATGAGTTGAACCGCTATGTGGCCTGTCTGAGCCTAAAGATGCTTAATTGTACTGTTGTAGAGGCTGAGAATGGAAAAATAGCCATTGAGCTGTTAAAGCAGGAGCCATTCGATCTTATCATTATGGATGTGCAAATGCCGGTTATGGATGGTTTGGAGGCTACCCGTAGTATACGCGACGAACTTAAACTCACGACGCCCATTGTTGCGTTGACGGCAAATGCATTCCGACACAATGCGGAACAGTACCTTCGTGCAGGAATGAATGATTATATTGTGAAACCATTTCTGGAAAAGAATTTGATTGATGTGGTGTCGAAATACCTGTCCCCCTTAACAATTCGCAATTCGCCAGCAGATGAAATGCATTTCGACCTCAATCATTTACGCGAACTGTGTAAATTCGAGGAGCCTTTTATGCGCAACATGATGAACATTTTTATCAGGGTGGTTGGAGAGGCTATTCCTCAGTTTGAACAGCTTCGAAAAGAGGGCGACACCGAAGGTTTGCGGAAGCTGGCCCATAAACTTAAACCCAGCATCGATCACCTGGCCATTAAAAAGGCAATTCCAGTGGTTCGGGTACTTGAAAATGCTGATAAAGAGGGCTTGACTGATACTGAACAGTTCGCGATGTTCGACCAAATGTTGAATGTATTGGTACTTGTTTCTGGCCAACTCAGCGATTACCTGACAGAAAACAGACTATAAATGAATTATCAATGCTATTTTTAATCAATTTACAAACCAATGAAACGAAATTTAATTCTTTCAATCACACTGCTTGTTGCAGTTACGTTTATGAGCGCACAAACTGAAATTAAATTGTATCCCACAGGAGCTGCTGAATCCAATGGCATTCAGGTAGCTGAATCCGATAATGGTCAGGAGTTTCTGCTCGATATTTCAGAAGCCAGAATGTATTATTATCCTGCAACGAACAATCCTGCGGGAACGGCTGTCGTTATTTGTCCGGGTGGTGGATACCGTGGTGTTTCCTACAAAAAAGAAGGTTCTGAAATTGCACAATGGTTCAACAGTAAGGGAGTAACAGCCTTTGTGTTGCATTACCGCATGCCGAATACTCATTTCGAAATTCCGCTGAAAGATGCGCAAAGGGCAATTGAACTGGTACGTTCAAATGCTAAGAAGTACAATGTGGATAAAAAGAAAATCGGTATCATGGGCTTTTCGGCCGGTGGTCACCTGGCTTCAACTGCCGGAACACAATATACTTCAGCCAATAATCGTCCCGACTTTATGATTTTGGCTTATCCTGTAATCTCCATGAAAAAAGGACTGGCACATATGGGATCGCGTAATCTGCTCATGGGATCAAAGCCGGATACTACGCTTATTCAGCGTTTCTCGGGTGAAGACAGGGTAACTCCCAAAACACCTCCTGCATTTTTATTTCATGCTAAAGATGATAAGGTTGTTTTGGTTGAAAATAGTGTAGCTATGCACGAAGCCCTGAAGAAGAATAATGTTCCTGCCGAATTGCATGTTTTTGCAAAAGGTGGTCATGGCTTTGGTATGCGACCCACTAATCCTGAAACCGATACATGGCCGCAGTTGCTGGAACAATGGATGTTGAAAATGAATTTTATGAGCAAAGCTAAATGATAGATATTAAGGAGTATGCAAAGGAAGCAGTAGTGCTTCTTAAAAACATGATTTCCATCCCTTCTTTCAGCAGGGAAGAAGATAAAGTGGCCGACTGGTTGCAGCGCTATATTGAATTACAGGGCTATACAGTCAACCGCAAAGGCAATAATTTATGGCTGATGAGTCCCGGACTGGATCCCCGACGACCGACATTGTTGCTTAATTCGCACCTCGATACTGTTAAACCGGTGCAGGGATGGACGCACGATGCCTTTCGCCCTGTGGTGGTCGACGAACGCTTATACGGTCTGGGAAGTAATGATGCAGGTGCGTCGGTGGTCAGCCTGTTGCAGGTATTTTTTATCCTGTCGGCCCGGCCTCAATCCTACAATCTTATTTTCACCGCCTCGGCCGAAGAGGAAATTTCCGGTGCCAATGGCATAGAAAGTCTGCTTCCTGAACTGCCTCCTATTGATTTTGCGATTGTGGGTGAACCTACGCAGATGCACATGGCCGTGGCCGAAAAGGGATTGATGGTGCTCGATTGCGTGGCCTATGGTAAAGCAGGTCATGCTGCTCATGGTACAGGCGAAAATGCGTTGTACAAAGCGATGGATGCGATTCAGTGGTTTAGAACCTATCAATTCCCAAAACAAACAGAATTTCTGGGACCGGTAAAAATGACGGTAACTCAAATCAATGCCGGCACACAACACAATGTTGTGCCCGATAAATGCAGCTTTGTGGTGGATGTGCGTTCCAATGAAATGTATTCGAACCAGGAATTGCTGGCGCTCATTCAGCAAACGGTTGATTGTGAAATCACGGCCCGTTCAACGCGCCTGAGTTCTACTGCCACACCGCTCGACCATCCAATAGTGAAACAGGCCGAACGGATAAACCGCCGTTTGTATGGTTCACCTACAATTTCCGATCAGGCACTGATGCCATTTCCGAGTGTGAAAATGGGCCCGGGCGAATCGGCCCGTTCGCATACTGCCAACGAATACATTCGGTTGCCGGAAATCGAAGAGGCGATAAAAGTATATGTGGAATTGCTCGACGGACTGGAGTTGTAGCTTCTTACTTAAAATCTATTATATGGTGGATGGATATAATTCCTTCCACCTTACCATTGCTCATCACCGGCAGGGTAGTGATGTTGCTGGCATCCATTAGTTCAAGCGCTTCGGTGAGTAGTTGCTGCGGAGCAATGGATTTAAAATTACGTGTCATAAAGTCCGCTGCTGTGAGGATTTTCAGATCGTCGAAGCGCTGTACAGCCCGGCGGATATCGCCATCGGTGATGATCCCGGTTGCCTTTCCTTCAGCATTAAATACCACTGTCATTCCCAGGCGCTTGTTGCTTACCTCGTAAATAAGATCCCTGAATAAGGTATTTTCTTCAACACGGGGGATGTCGGTAGTCATTTTATCCTGTACACGCACTAATAGTTTGCGTCCCAATGCACCACCAGGATGGTAAAGTGCGTAGTTTTCGGCTTTAAAATTTCGTTTTTCCATCAGACAGATGGTCAATGCATCGCCCATTACCAGGGTGGCAGTGGTTGAGGTGGTGGGTGCGAGGCCCAGCGGACAGGCTTCTTCATCGACATGCACATTGAGTACTACAGCTGCTTCCTGTGCCAGTGGTGATGCTTCATTGCCGGTCATTGCAACAATGGGATTGCCCATGCGTTTGAGCGGTGTCAGTACATTCAGAATTTCCTGCGAACTGCCGCTGTTTGAGATGAGCAGTATTACATCGCCGGGCTGTATCATGCCCAGATCGCCGTGCATGGCCTCGGCAGCATTGATGAAAATGGCAGGCGTGCCTGTGGAAGCCATCGACGAGGCTATCTTATGACCTATCGTTCCGGTTTTGCCAATGCCCATCACGACTGTTTTGCCGGTGCTGTTGAAAATCAGATTTACAGCTTCGTCAAAATGAGCGTCGAGAGTGCTGGCCAGTTTTTTTAATTCACCGGCTTCCTGTTCGAAAATGGTTTTTG
The DNA here is from genome assembly GCA_024709185.1 of Paludibacter sp. Taxonomy (GTDB): domain Bacteria; phylum Bacteroidota; class Bacteroidia; order Bacteroidales; family Paludibacteraceae; genus Paludibacter. The sequence goes on along the minus strand of JANJXE010000089.1, from coordinate 18,968 downwards.
CCCGTTCGTAATAACTCATTTTTGCATGATTAAATCAATAAATTCACGTACGCAGCCTTCTCCTCCTTTTTTAGAAAGAATGGTTATGCCGGGCACCGCTTTTACTTCGCGGGTGGCATCCTGCGGACAAGCAGCCCAACCTACCTGGTGAAGCAGATCCAGGCAATTTACATCGTCGCCGATATACGCAACCTGCTGCATGCTAATTCCTTCTTTTTCGCAAATCTCCAGTGCGGCCTGTAGTTTGCCTTCCCGACTACGACCCTGTTCGAGATAGTCGAGCTTTAGTTTTTTAAAGCGGTTTTCGACCAAAGGTGTGGCTTCGGAAGTGATGAATCCGGTTTTTACTCCTGAACGACGAAGAATTTGCAGCCCCATGCCATCGTGAGCATTGAAGCGCTTGGCTTCTTCGCCGGAGTTGAAGTAGTACATGCCGGCATCGGTTTGTACACCATCCACATCGGTAAGAAAAAGACGGATGTCTTTTTTTGGCGATGATTTTACAGGGATGGATGCAGAAGTAAGCGTTGTTCCTGAGTTATTGGTTTGCCCGGAAGTATCGTGTGGTATAGAAAGTGACTCCGTCCTGTTGCCGGCTGTCTCTGTCAATAATTGTTTTGTCAAATCATCCACCTGCACCGCCTGTTTCAATATATCATAAAAGCTATCGAGTCTCAACTGATTAGGACCATCGGAAAAAGCCTTGTCCGGATCGGGATGCACTTCAGCAAAAATGACATCCACTCCCACAGCAAGGGCTGCACGCATCAGATACGGCACCATTTCGCGGTTGCCACCCGTTGAAGTACCCTGCCCGCCCGGCTTTTGCACCGAATGGGTAGCATCGAACACCACAGGATAACCATAACTGCGCATCTCTACCAGTCCGGTCATGTCCACCACCAGGTTGTTGTAACCGAAACTCGATCCACGCTCTCCAATCATTATGTTGCGGTTACCGGCTTCTTCGAGCTTGTGAATCACGTTTTTCATGTCCCAGGGCGCCATAAACTGCCCTTTTTTAACATGCACCACCTTACCCGTTTTGGCTGCAGCCACTAATAAATCGGTTTGACGTGACAAAAAAGCCGGAATTTGGAGGATGTCAGCCACATCGGCCACCCTTTCGCATTGCCAGGATTCGTGCACATCGGTGAGCACCGGAAGTCCCAGCTCGTCCTTAACCCGCTTCAGTATCTGAAGGCCTTTGTCGATACCCACTCCGCGGGGAGCATCTGAGGAACTTCGATTGGCCTTGTCGAACGACGATTTAAAAACAAGGTGTACATTCAGTTCGCTGCAGATTTCTTTAAGACGTGCTGCCACCTCCATCGTCATTTCTTCCGATTCGATGGCGCAGGGGCCGGCTATAAGCAGGAAACGGCGGTTGCCGCCCGCGATACAATCCGGGCCGATATGAATTTCGTGGGTCATGTGTTGAATTGATAAGCCCGTACCCAATCGACTTCGAGTAGGCCTTCGCCTCCTTCTTCGTGTACGGGAATAAACGAATTGAAAACCATAAACAGCGGTTCGCGGGGAATGTCGCGCGAACTACGAAGCACTACCAGGTTGTTGACCGACCAGATGAGCTCATTGTGTGTCCATTCGAGGCTGTAAATGTAGTATTCGGCAGGATTAATACCTGTGAGTGTAACGCCATCGCCCGCATTGCGGTTCACATAGCCCATCTGTACTTCTTTTCCGTTGAAATGAAAAATGGAGATATGCGGCTGCTCTTTTTCGGTTCCCAGCCAAAAAGCATGATGTACCTTTCCGGAGCAACGGATTTTTGCTTTGAAAATTCCCCTTTCCTGACGGAAAGAAGAACCATTTTGAATGACGTCGGAAGTGAAAAAATAATTTTTTTCGACGAATCCATTTCGCGAATGCCAGGCCAGCGATTTTAAAGTTTCGCGGCGGGTTTCAATACACAGAGCACCATTGTTGCCATTCGTGTTTTTTCCTTCGTTGTATGCCTGCTGCTCGTTATAATACGAATAGTGGCGCTTCAGTCTGTCGTTCCGGAAATGAAATCCGGGTTTCCAGGGATTCGTTGTTTTCTCATTCCAGTAAAAATCGTCGCTGAAACTCAGGTACACATCGCGGTTGCTGTTCAGCTTCCCGCCCATATTTTTCAGATATAACTTCACGTCGGGATGCTTACGCAGCTCTCCGAGTTGCTTTTGTTTTGCCTTGCGGTTGGCCGGCGACGAAAGTTTTACCTCCAGAAACAGCTGCCGGAACGACGCAATGGCCGGGGAATTCCTGACAGCCTCATACCGTGCGGCATTGGTCAGAAATTCATGCTCCTGTTTTTCAACGATGGCCGTTGGCCGGAGCAGTCCCAGTATGCGTTTCCAAAACAGATTCATGAGTTGTTATGCATCGATTTTTGCATAGGTAGCATTTTCCTCAATAAACTGACGGCGGGGAGCTACATCGTCGCCCATCAGCATCGAGAATACGTGGTCGGCAGCTGCTGCGTTTTCAATGGTTACCTGACGCAGCGTGCGGTTTTCAGGATTCATTGTAGTGTCCCAGAGCTGAATCTCGTTCATTTCTCCCAAACCTTTGTATCGCTGCGTATGAATCGAACCTTCATTTCCACCACCGTATTTGTCGATAAAGGCCTGGCGCTGCATGTCGTTCCAGCAATATTCTTCAATCTTTCCTTTTTTACAAAGATAGAGAGGAGGAGTGGCAATGTACAGGTATCCCTGCTCAATCAACTCTTTCATGTGGCGGAAGAAGAAAGTCATAATCAGCGTTGCGATGTGACTTCCGTCGACGTCGGCATCGGTCATGATAATCACCTTGTGGTAACGAAGCTTGGTCATATTCAGTGCTTTGCTGTCGTCCTCCGTTCCAATGGTAACGCCGAGCGCGGTGTAGATGTTTCGTATTTCCTCGCTTTCGAGGACTTTGTGCGGCATTGCTTTTTCCACATTCAGAATTTTACCCCGTAATGGCAAGATGGCCTGGAACTGACGGCTGCGGCCCTGTTTAGCAGTACCACCTGCCGAGTCTCCTTCGACCAGGAAGAGTTCGCATTTGGCCGGGTCCTTGTCGGCACAGTCGGCCAGCTTACCCGGTAATCCTCCTCCCGATAGGGGCGATTTGCGCTGCACCAGTTCGCGGGCTTTGCGGGCTGCTGCACGGGCGGTAGCGGCAAGTATCACTTTGTCAACAATAATGCGTGCGGCTTTCGGATTTTCTTCAAGGTAGTTTCCCAATGCTTCGCTTACAGCCATATCCACCGAACCCATCACCTCATTGTTGCCGAGTTTTGTTTTGGTTTGTCCTTCGAATTGCGGCTCCTGTACTTTGATGGAAATTACCGCGGTAAGTCCTTCGCGGAAGTCATCACCACTGATTTCTACTTTCACTTTATCCAGCATTTTGCTGTCTTCAGCGTATTTTTTCAGCGTACGGGTCAATCCACGACGGAAACCTGCCAGGTGGGTTCCTCCCTCAATGGTGTTGATATTATTCACATACGAATGGATGTTTTCGTTGTACGAGGTATTGTAGGTCATGGCAATCTCCACTGGTGTGCCATTTTTCTCGGTCGTAATATGAATAACATTGTCGATGAGCTTTTCGCGGGCTTCGTCGATATATTCCACAAATTCTTTCAATCCTTCCTCCGAAAAGAATGTTTCCGATTTTGGATTCCCATTTTCATCCTTAACGCGTTTGTCGGTAAGGGTAAGTGTAATTCCAGCATTTAAAAAGGCCAGCTCGCGAAGGCGATTCGAAAGAATTTCGGAACGGTAGATTGTTTCAATGAAAATCGTATCATCGGGCTTGAAGGTAACTGAGGTGCCTGTTGTAGCAGAAGTTCCAATTTCCTTTACATCGAATTTTGGAACGCCTCTTTCGTATTCCTGCATATAGAGTTTACCATCGCGTGATACTTCCACATGCAACAGGGTCGAAAGTGCATTCACACAGGAAACACCCACACCGTGCAAACCACCGGATACCTTGTACGAATCCTTGTCGAATTTACCACCGGCGTGCAGAACCGTCATAACCACCTCCAGAGCCGATTTTCCTTCTTTTTCGTGCATATCCACGGGAATACCGCGACCATTATCGACTACCGTGATGGAATTATCTTCGTTGATGGAAACATGGATGGTGTCGCAATGGCCGGCCAGGGCCTCGTCGATGGAATTGTCGACTACCTCGTACACCAGGTGGTGTAATCCCTTGATTCCTATGTCTCCGATATACATGGCAGGACGTTTGCGAACTGCCTCAAGACCCTCTAAAACCTGAATACTGCTGGCTCCGTATGAACCGTTGGCAGTATTTTTCTCTTCTACGCTCATTGTATGGTAACTTGTTTATTTTTAACTACTTTAGTGCTATCCAAAAAAACACACAAATATAGCACAAAAATCCCGTTCGGGCAATATTTTCGGGATATCTATTTCGAATATTATTCGTACTTTTGCACACTTTAATTCGATTGTTGTTAAAATGAGTATTGTACAAAGAATTGCGACGGCAGGCTCGACTGCATTTTCGTTTGAATTGCTTCCGCCGTTGAAAGGAAATGGTATCGAATCGGTGTATCGAACCATCGATGCCCTGCGTGAATTTGACCCAAAGTATATCAATATAACCACACACCGCAGCGAGATGGTGTACCGCGAACTGCCCGGCGGAATGTTTGAGCGTGTGGCCGAGCGCCATCGTCCGGGTACTGTGGCTGTGGCAGCTGCTGTCCAGAATAAATACCATATTCCTGTGGTGCCACATATTCTTTGTAGCGGTTTTACACCAGAGGAAACTGAGTATTTACTGATTGATCTTCAGTTTTTGGGAATTACCGATTTGCTTCTTTTACGAGGCGATAAAGCCCGCCACGATAAATCATTTATTCCGACAGGTCATGCACATGCTACGGATTTACAGATTCAGGTAAATCAGTTTAACAAAGGTTATTTTCTGGATGGAACTCAATTGCGCTCTGCTGTTCAGCCTTTCTCGTACGGAATGGCCTGTTATCCCGAAAAGCACGAAGAGGCACCGAATCTCGATTCGGATATCCAGTATGCGGTTCAAAAGGTAAAAGCGGGTGCCGAATACCTGGTGACGCAGATGTTTTTCGATAATCAGAAGTATTTCGATTTTGTAACCCGACTGCGTGCTGAAGGTGTGGATGTACCTGTGATTCCGGGTATCAAACCCATCACCCTGATGAATCAATTGACGGTGTTGCCAAAAATTTTTCATGCCGACATACCTGAAGCATTTGCATCGGAACTGCGTAAATGCACGACCGATGAGCAGGCTGCCGAAGTAGGCGTTGAGTGGTGTACTGCACAGGTAAAGGATTTGATTGCACATGATGTTCAAAGTATTCATTTTTACACCATGATGGCTACCCAAAGTGTAAAAAAAGTAGCTAAAGCTGTTTTTTAGTACTATTGTCAAACTGAAACTAAAATCGTATATTCGCAGCAATTTTCAACGGTTAATTATTAATCAGTTTATCGTTAATCATTAATCATTACTAATTAATCATTAAAGCAGGGGTTATGGAAGAAAGAACAAGATATTCGGATGCTGAGTTGGATGAATTCCGCCAGATTATCAACGAAAAACTGGAGAAAGCTCAGAAGGATTACGAGATGTTGAGAAACGGCCTGACCAATCTCGACGGCAATGATGTGATGGATACTTCCCCTACTTTCAAGGTATTGGAAGAAGGAGCATCGACCCTCACCAAGGAAGAATCAGGACGCCTTGCACAACGGCAGATGAAATTCATTCAGCACCTGCAGGCTGCGCTGGTTCGTATTGAAAATAAAACGTACGGTGTGTGCCGCGAAACAGGAAAGCTTATCCCGAAGGAACGCCTGCGGGCGGTTCCTCATGCGACCCTGAGTATCGAGGCTAAGAACCTGAAAAAATAAAGTACATTTATTTACCCGGCAAACCGGCAAAAGGATCGCTTTGGTATCTTTTGCCGTTTTGTTGTTTAATGCACAGTTATGTCGGTTACAAAAAAATCAATCTTACTGATATTCATTGTTTTGCTCGTCGATCAGTTGAGTAAGTTCTATATAAAGCTGAATTTTCGCCTGGGTGAGTCCGTCGAGGTATTCAGCTGGTTTCAGATTTACTTTATCGAAAACAATGGCATGGCTTTCGGAATGGAATTTATCGGAAAGCTTTTTCTGACCCTGTTTCGCATTGTGGCGGTAGCTGGATTGAGCTTTTTTTTATACCAGTTGATTCGCAAACAGGCACGAACCGGCTTTGTATTATCGGTGTCGCTCTTGCTGGCCGGTGCTGCAGGAAATATCTTCGATTCGGTTTTCTACGGAGTGATTTTTAATGAAAGCTACGGTCAGGTGGCTACCTTATTCCCTGATGGCGGTGGTTATGCTCCTCTTTTCTATGGGAAAGTGGTGGATATGCTTTATTTTCCGATAATCGTAAACAGCGCCGGTGAAACCGTGTTCTTCAGTCCGGTGTTTAATATCGCCGATTCGGCCATCAGTGTGTCAGCTGCCATTATTCTGCTGTTTTTCAGGAAAGACCTGAACGAGCATCTGGAATCGAAAAAGGATAAAGAGAATGCGAATGCGTAACTGGTTGCCTATCGTGCTCATCGTATTCCTTTCGGCATGTGGAGTCGATACCGACGAGCGCATGTCGCAGCGTGAGATGCGTAAGTTTCTCACCGACCTGCACCTTCTCGAGGGAATTATCATGAACGATCCGGCGCTTTCCAATGATGAGCGTCTCGAGGTCTATTACTACAATGCTTTATTTACAAAGCATGGCATTACAAAAGCGGTGTTCGACTCCTCACTGGTTTTTTACACCAAACAGCCTAAACGGTTTGAACGCATCTATGCAGGTGTGATCCGAAGTCTGGAAAAATTACAGGACGATGTAGTTGCCGGCAAGTACGAAAGGGTGCTGGCTGATTCCATCCGTTTTCAAACTTTTCAATACGAACTGCCACTTCAACTTTATACGTCGTATACATTTGTGCCGGATTCACCCCGCACAAAACTGCCTTTTTCGATAAAAAATGTTGCACTGATGTCCCGGGATATGTATCACCTGAAGTTTCGGTTGCGACGCGAACCGTCCGATTCATCCTCGGGTGGATATGCTGCGTTGCGCATTCATTATGCCGATGGAAAAGTGGATACGCTGAGTTATCCGACTAGAAACGACAGTATTTTAAGGCGGTATCATTTCCGGTTCAAAGCCCATCGTAATTTCCAGGTCGATTCGCTTTCAGGTGTATTGCTGGGAACGAAACAGGTAAAAGGGAAGTTCAGGGTGTACCTCGACAGCATCAGTCTGCAACGGGAGTATATTCCGTTTTTACAGGATTCACTGCGGAATAATCTTGATACGGTACCGGTAATTATCCTTCCAGCCGACACGATTGATTTGTCGGCTGGAAGTGCCGTAAAACCCCGTCCGGCCAATCGTAAAGCTGCGGTGATGCAGGAAGATCTTCGCTGAATTACCTACGCTTCAGTTCACCCCGGTAACGGCAGATACTTCCATCTGCAGCTATTCCCTCCATTTCAACACGGTAGTTGTTTGGATTGTCGGCTGTATAAAACGTCACTACAGCTCTTCCATCGGCATCGGTTTCCACATCGGGATTCCAGTAAATGGTAGTTCGCAGGTCCACTTTCTTTTGCTGACGAATGCTATCAACCTCGTAACGGGGAACATAAAATGCATCGGGTACATGAAACCCGAGTGGTTTTATATGTGCAATACTGGGTGAAGATATCCGGTTGGGTGTAATACCTTTTTTCAGGGTAATAGCGATAACTCCATTGGCTCCGCGCACACCAAATATTGCTGCCGATGAGCCTTTAAACACCTGGACTTCCTCCACATCAGCTGCATTCAGGTACATAATCTCACTGGAATCAATTGCTTCCATTCCGTCGATCATTAAGGTAGGAGATTCCATGGACCCGCGAATACGAATGTTGTCGCCAAACACCATTACACCCGGAACAGTTGCCAGCACATCAATGAGGCGCATGGTTGGAAATTTTGCCAGCCGTTCGGCATTGATCTCACTGTCGGCCATACCTGAATAATAGAAGTCCCTGCCATCCTCTTTTTTGACAGAAGAGGCACTTACAGTGATTTCATCCAGATTGATTACCATCATGCCTCCATCGTTGTAGTATTTTTCACGACTTACGCGAAGGTATTCATCACTCAGCGACTCCTTATTGACCAGCTGTTTAGGTAAATGGCTGGGTGGTGTAGGGAAAAAGTCGCTATCGGGAACAATTTCCACGTCAGCAATCTTACTTCGGGTGGTGGCCTTCAGTGTGATGGAAGTGCTATCGGGGAATTCAATTCCGTCGATGTAAAACCTTCCCAAACTGTCGGTTGTAGTGAGTTTCACCTTGTTGTCGTACCGGTTCATCGAAACGACGGTGGAGTTACGCACCGGTTTATTAAACAGATTCAGCACCTTACCCGTTAAAGCCTGTCCGGCTTCAAGAAAGTATTCATTTTTTGGATAGTTACCTTTCACAATGTCAGCGGTATTGAATCGCCTCCATCCCTGAGTAAGCATCAGTAAATCGGTTTTCTCACGGGTTTGCAGACTGTTGTCGGCAAAGTATTCCTGTGGGGCTTCCACATATCCTTTCAGGTCGGAGCTAAGCAGGAGATACGAACGGATGTCGTTGTTTAGTGTATCTTTTTGAACGTGATAACTATCGGTTACGCTAAGCGAGAAATTAGCCGGAAGCGGAGTGCTGTCGGGTTTCTGAATCAGAAAACTGAGCTGCACCGGCTCGCGGCTGATGTACTCGCTGCGATCAGCGATCATGTTGATGGTGGGATCTGCGAAAGTTCGACTAAAATAGATTCGTTCGCACCACACCCGTTCCGATGCATCCAGAATCGAAAATGAAATAATTCCAGCTGGTAGCAGGTGTTCCGACAACTGGCCTGTGTAGTTGTTTAACGGACTTAACAGCAGTACTTCGCCACGTGAATGTACCATCAGATACAGCGAGTCGGCAGGCAGTGAAGTGTTATTGGTAATTTTCAGGTTGATTTTGCCCCGGTTGTAGGTCAGTTGTAAGGCAACGCCTACTGCTTCCGGTGTTGGTAGATCAACCTGTTTCTCCCTGCCGTTTTCATCCCTTACAAGGGCATAGTACCGTTCGTTTATCCTTGGTGAAAGAATCAGCTTTCCCATTCCCCGGTGACCCGTTACGAAGGTGGCTACTTCTTCATTTTGTTGGTTGTACACTGCACCCGAGACGGATAACGATAAACCATCGTTTCCTACCGCTTTAAAAGCGATAGATTGAAAGTCGCCGGTGAGTAAATGTCCGCTTTCAGGAAAAAACTGAAGGTCGAAATCGTCTTTTACCTGTGCAGGTTTTCGTTTTTGTTTTTCCTTCGTCGGTTCTTCGGGCCGTGTGTCAATAAGGTTGCCCAGTCGTATTTTTTTGTGGAATAAAAATTCCCGGCCTGCATTCAGCATCCAGTAGGTGTAGGCCCGCAATGTATATTCGCCGGGTTTATAATCGGCTGGAAGTTTCATGCTTCCATAAGCACAGGCCTTTGTACGTTGGATTTTCAGGCGTTGCTTCACTATACTGGCCGAGTCGAGCAACTCGACGTACACAAATTTACTTTGTTGCAGGGGGCGATGATTGGAAGCGTGAACCATATACGCTTTCAGCCAAATGGTTTCACCTGCGCTGTATAGGTATTTATCGGTATGAAGGTACACTTTTTCCTGCGGAACGGTATTCCACAGCCTTCCAAAACGCTGGGCTATGCGTTCGTAGGTCTCATTCTGTTGGGCTATTCCAAAAAAGCTAAGACAGAAAAATCCGATAATCCAGCCAAACCGTATCAATTCCCAATTTCTGAAAGAAATTTGATACGCACAAGTCGCACTTCTACCTCGCTGAAATCGTCTTCGCCCAATTCACGGAGGGCTGGTTCAATTTTATCGGATTCAGCCGTACGGAAATAATCGAAAATCTCATCCACATGATCGGGCTCCATGATTTCACGGAGGAAGTAATCGATGTTGATTTTAGTACCCGAATATACGATGGCTTCAATTTCGTCGAGCAGTTCACCCATATCGAGTCCTTTCGAGTCGGCAATGTCATCGAGGGCAATTTTTCGATCGATAGCCTGAATGATGGAAACCTTCAGCTGCGATTTTTTTGCAACGGTGCGCACCCGTAAGTCTTCGGGGCGGATAATCTCGTTTTCCTTAACGTGCTCTTTAATCACCTTGAGGAATTCTTCACCATAGCGTTTGGCCTTACCTGCACCTACACCGGGGATATTTTGCAACTCATCCATAGTAATAGGATAAGTGGTTGCCATAGCTTCCAGCGACGGATCCTGGAAGATAACAAATGGAGGTACTTCGAGCTTCTTCGACAGCTTTTTTCGAAGGTCTTTCAGGATGGAAAACAATACATCGTCGGCAGCGCAGGTGCCACCTCCCGATTTAACATTGGTTTCTTCATCATCCTCTTCAAAATCGTTGTCCTTCACCACCGGGAAAGAAGTCGGTTTTTTCAGATAGGCCTTTCCGGCAGTTGTAAGCCTGAGCAGGCCGTAGTTTTCGATGTCTTTCGAAATAAATCCGGCTATCATTGCCTGACGGATAATCGCCTGCAGGAATTTCTCATCTTCATCGGGTGCCGAGCCAAAACTATCCAGTTCATCGTGCTGGTAAGAGGTCACATCCGATGTAGCCTGTCCCTTTAATATATCCACGATGTGCTCTGCCTTGAATTTCTCTCTCACTGCCAGTATGGTTTCCAGTATCACCACCAGTAACTCCTGACCTTCCATTGTCTTCTTCGGTTTCATACAGTTATCGCAACTCCCGCAATTGTCTTGTTTATACTCTTCTCCAAAATAATGTAATAATAATTTTCTCCGGCATACCGACGATTCGGCATAGGCCTGTGTTTCCAGCAGTAGCTGGTTTCCGATTTCCTGTTCTGCTACAGGTTTTCCCTGCATGAAATTACGCAATTTATCCAGATCCTTGTAGGCATAGTACGCAATACATTGACCTTCACCTCCATCGCGCCCGCCACGTCCGGTTTCCTGGTAATATCCTTCCAGGCTCTTGGGCATATCGTAATGAATCACAAAGCGTACATCGGGCTTATCGATTCCCATTCCAAAAGCAATGGTAGCCACAATAATCTGCACTTTCTCCATCAGGAACATGTCCTGATTTTGCGAACGTACCGCCGAATCCATACCGGCATGATAGGGTAGTACCGAAATGCCGTTCACCTTGAGCGTTTCGGCCAGCTCTTCCACTTTTTTGCGGCTCAGACAGTAAATAATACCCGACTTGCCATTCTGAGCACGTATGTACTTAATAATATCCTTATCGATCGTGTTCGACTTGTTTCGCACCTCATAGTACAAATTTTCGCGGTTAAACGACGATTTATACACCGTAGCGCCCAGCATCCCGAGGTTCTTCTGTATATCGTGCTGAACCTTAGGTGTTGCAGTAGCGGTAAGTGCTATCAGCGGAGCTGCACCGATATCATTAATGATAGGGCGAATGCGGCGGTATTCTGGACGAAAGTCGTGTCCCCATTCCGAAATACAATGTGCCTCATCCACCGCATAAAACGATATTTTTATCTGCTTCAAAAACTCAATGTTCTCATCCTTGGTGAGCGACTCAGGTGCCACGTAGAGCAGCTTTGTCTTACCGGAAACGATATCGGCCTTTACTGCATCAATCGCCTGCCTTGTAAGTGATGAGTTGATGAAATGAGCAATTCCATCCTCTTCGGCGAAATTCCGCATTGCATCTACCTGATTTTTCATCAGAGCAATGAGTGGCGAAATCACTATGGCGGTACCTTCCATCAGCAGGGAAGGCAACTGGTAGCACAACGATTTACCTCCTCCTGTAGGCATTAATACAAAGGTATCGTTCTGCGACAGCACATTCTGGATGATAGCTTCCTGGTTTCCCTTGAAGTTATCAAATCCGAAGTACTTTTTCAGTTGTGCTGTTAATTCCGAATGAGTGGTCATAGTTGCTTTTTTGACTTAGCAAAATTATAAACAGATTTCAAATATACAAGTCTTTTCGTTAAAAAAAGCAGGATTTATATCATTTTTTTAATGAAACCCTGTTTTATCTGTTTATATTTTTTGCGCAATGCATGTTCTGCAACCATTTACGCACTCTTTAGCCTATTCATATTGGCTTTTTCGATTTTGCTGATCGCATACGGAAGTTCGACGATGAGTTTTTCTTCTTTCTTGGAAGGCATTTCATACATCTTATCCATGATGATGGTTTCCGTTATGGAGCGCAAACCGCGGGCACCCAGCTTGAATTCAATGGCTTTATCTACAATATAATCGAGTACTTCTGGCTTGAAAATCAGTTCAATATCATCCATCTTAAACAGTTTCAGATACTGCTTCACGATGGAATTTTTCGGTTCGGTAAGAATCCTCCTTAATGCTTCGCGATCGAGTGGCTCCAGGTAGGTCAGGATGGGCAAACGACCGATAATTTCCGGAATGAGTCCAAAGGATTTTAAATCCTGCGGTGCAATGTATTGCAGGAGATTATGCTTGTCGATATGCTCTTTTTCCAGTGTGGCGCTGTAGCCGACTACCTTGGTGTTCAAGCGTGCTGCAATTTTTTTCTCGATCCCGTCGAAAGCACCACCGCAAATAAACAGGATGTTTTGGGTATTCACAGCAATCATCTTTTGTTCGGGATGCTTACGGCCTCCCTGCGGCGGTACGTTCACCACCGATCCTTCAAGCAGCTTCAACAAACCCTGCTGAACACCTTCGCCACTCACGTCGCGGGTAATGCTCGGATTGTCGCTCTTGCGGGCTATTTTATCAATTTCGTCGATAAACACAATGCCGCGCTCAGCTGCCTTTACATCGTAATCGGCTACCTGAAGCAGACGGGTCAGGATGCTTTCAATATCCTCGCCCACATAGCCGGCTTCGGTAAGTACCGTAGCATCAACAATGGTGAAAGGTACATGCAGCTTGCGTGCTATCGTACGAGCCAGCAGGGTTTTACCCGTGCCGGTGGAGCCTACCATGATGATGTTTGATTTTTCAATCTCCACATCGTCGTTGGTGTTTTACTGCATCAATCGTTTGTAGTGATAATACACATCTACCGAAAGATACTTTTTGGCTTCATCCTGACCAATCACATACTGGTCGAGGTAGTTTTTAATCTCCATGGGCTTGGGCACATCGTCGCGCTTCAGCTTGGGGAGCTTCGATTTACTGGTTTCGTTTTCCTTTACTATTTCGGCGGCCTGCATCGCACATTCGTTACAGATTTGCACGTTGTTTTGCCCCATAATCATAAAGTCGATCTGACTCTCGGAGCGGCCACAAAAAGAGCATTGTCGAAGTTGTTTTGCCATTCCTTATTTCTTCTTTTCGTTGATAAGAATGCGGTCGATCATACCATATTCGAGCGCTTCCTGCGAGGTCATCCAATAGTCGCGGTCCGAATCTTTTTCGATGCGGTCGTATGGATTTCCGGAATGATCTGCAATAATGGTGTACAGTTCTTTTTTCAGTTTTTGAATTTCGCGGGCAGTAATTTCAATATCCGAAGCCTGACCCTGAGCGCCACCCATAGGCTGGTGAATCATAACACGCGAATGCTTCAGGGCCGAGCGTTTGCCATTGGCCCCCGCTACCAGCAACACAGCGGCCATCGATGCGGCCATTCCGGTACAAATGGTGCCCACATCAGAACCTATAAACTGCATGGTGTCGTAGATGCCTAATCCGGCATACACTGAACCGCCCGGAGAGTTGAGGTAGATAGAAATGTCTTTTCCGGGATCTGAAGAGTCCAGGAAAAGAAGCTGAGCCTGAATCACATTGGCGGTATAATCGTCAATCTGAGTTCCCAGGAAAATGATTCGGTCCATCATCAGTCGCGAAAACACATCCATTTGTGTTACATTAAGCTGGCGTTCTTCCAGAATAGAAGGTGAAATATAGCTGCTGGTAATCTTCATGTAGTTTTCGAGTCCCAGGCTGCTTAATCCTAAATGCTTGGTAGCATAGTGCTGAAATTCATTTTGTTTCATATCTTTCAAATTATTTAAATGCACAAAAGGCACAAAAGGTTTCATTTTTGGAGGTGTAAAATTAATCAAATAAACTGATTAACAACCTACCGCAATCAAACTTTTGTGCCTTTTGTGCTAAATTAAATCTTATTCGAACATTTTGTTGAATTCTTCAATCGAAATTTCTTTCGTGTCGAGTTTAACTGTGTTTTTAATAACTTCGATAACCTTATTTTCAGCTACCCGATCGATGATGTTGCGCAATTGCTCTTCGTTCTTGAACATGTCTTTTGCGTAGTTGTCGAGAATGGCATCGTCGAGACCAGTCATGCCATACTGCGCAAACTGTGCGCGGGCAACCTGGCGTCCATAAGCCTGTACATCTTCGTTTTCAACCTGTACATTGTTGGCACGGGCAATTTTATCCTTGATAAGCTGCCATTTAAGGTCGGCAATCATTTTCGGGAAATCTTCGTCGATTTTTTCGGCTGTAAGTTCCTTGTTGGTAACTAATAGCCAGCGTTTCAGGAAGGCATCGGGGAATACCAGACTATCGTATTTCTTAACCAACGCTTCGCGGGCATCCATTCCGAATTTGTAATTGCTGTCCTGCACCAACTGATCTTCAATCGTAGCTTTAATCTTGCCAATGAATTCTTCTTCCGAAGTTACAACGCCATCGCCATACACCTTGTCGAACAATTCCTGGTTCACTTCGGCTTCGTGGTAGCGGGTAATGCTTTCAATGGTGTAGAGGAAATCGGCTTCCAGTCCGGCCACATCTTCTTTTTTCAGTTTCAGTAGTGAAGCAATCTCGGCTTCATTTTCGAAAGCTGTTTTTGGGTTGAAGGTAATCTGATCGCCCACTTTTTTACCTAAGAAACTGGTTTTAGAAGCTTCGTCCTTCATGTAAGCGGGAGTCAGTACTGCATCGCTTACCTGAATACCGTCTTCTTTTACCTGACCGCCTTCGAGCTCCACAATCAGACCCTTCACCATGTCCTTTTCTTCTACGGCTTCTTCCTGAATGTATTTGCCATAGCGGCCGGTGTACGATTTCACCTGGTTGTTCACCATTTCGTCGCTTGCCGCAATCTGGTAGAATTTAACCTTATCTTTTTTGGTCAGTTCCACTTCAAATTCGGGAGCCAGACCCAGATCGAACGAGAAGTCGAAATTTTCCTGGGTATCGAAGTTGATTTCCTTCTGTTCTTCTTCGTTAGGAAGAGGTTCGCCCAGGATACCGATATTGTTTTCGCGAATGTATTTGTACAATTCATCGGAAAGCATTTTGTTGATTTCGTCGGCAAGAATCGATTTGCCGTACATTTTCTTCAACAATCCCATAGGCACCATACCCGGACGGAAACCAGGAATGTTGGCTTTTTTGCGGTAGTCGCGAAGGGTTTTCTCTACTTTTTCGCTGTAGTCGGCTTTTTCAATGCTGATGGTAATGGTTGCATTGACGCTGTCGTGGTCTTTTCTGACAATATTCATATTGTAATTTACTGATAGTTATCTGCTTTTTGTAAAAGTCCGCAAAGATACAAAATTTTTACGAATTATTTCTTGGTGTTTCGTTTTCTGTCGTTTTCATCGAGAAGTATCTTTCTCAGGCGGATGCTTTTGGGCGTAATCTCCACATATTCATCCTCTTTGATGTACTCGAGGGCTTCCTCAAGACTGAAAACAATGGGTGGGATAAGCCGTGCTTTATCATCGGCACCCGATGCGCGCATATTTGTGAGCTTCTTCGATTTGGTGACGTTCACAATCATGTCGCCTTCCTTTGCATTTTCGCCCACTACCTGACCAGCATACACTTCATCCTGAGGGAAAATGAAGAATCGACCGCGATCCTGCAGTTTGTCGATCGCATAGGCATAAGCTGTTCCGCTTTCCATGGCGATAATCGAACCGTTAACCCGTTTTTCAATATCTCCCTTGTATGGCTGATATTCAACGAAGCGGTGCGACATAATGGCTTCTCCGGCTGAGGCAGTCAATGCATTGGTACGCAGGCCAATAATGCCTCTTGAGGGAATCATGAATTCGAGTTGCACGCGGTCGTTTTTGATTTCCATGCTCTGCATTTCGCCCTTGCGCATGGCCACCATCTCGATTATTTTTCCCGAACTTTCTTCCGGAAGGTTGATGCTGAGCTGTTCGATAGGCTCACAGCGTTTGCCATCAATTTCTTTGTATATAACCTGTGGCTGACCCACCTGAAGCTCATAGCCTTCGCGGCGCATGGTTTCGATGAGTACCGAAAGATGCAGTACGCCACGTCCGTACACATTCCAAACGTCGGCATTCAGGTTTTTTTCCACCCTCAGTGCTAAGTTTTTATCCAGTTCTTTAATCAGGCGGTCGTGGATGTGGCGCGAAGTAACGTATTTACCTTCTTTTCCGAAGAAAGGCGAATCGTTGATGGTGAACACCATGCTCATCGTCGGCTCGTCAATCGCAATGGGTTTCAGTGGTTCGGGATTCAGTACATCGCAAATAGAATCGCCGATTTCGAACCCTTCGATGCCCACTAAAGCACAGATATCGCCCGAGCCAACCTCTTTGGTTTTAGTTCGTCCCAGACCGGTAAATGTGTGTAGTTCCTTGATTCGGGATTTCACAACCGAGCCATCGCGTTTAACTAATGCCACGTCCATGTTTTCACGCAACGTTCCACGGTGCACGCGACCCACAGCAATACGTCCCACATAATTCGAATAATCGAGCGAGGTAATCAGCATCTGAGGCGTTCCTTCGCGCACTTCCGGAGCCGGAATGTGTTCGATAATCGCATCAAGCAGCGTTGTAATCGAAGTGGTAGGCTTACTCCAGTCGTCGCCCATCCAGTTGTTTTTGGCCGAGCCATACACTGTGTGGAAGTTAAGCTGATCCTCTGTTGCATCGAGGTTGTACATCAGGTCGAACACCATTTCGTGCACTTCATCGGGCCGACAATTGGGCTTATCCACCTTATTAATAACAACAATGGGTTTCAGTCCGATTTGAAGTGCTTTTTGAAGTACAAAACGAGTCTGGGGCATCGGACCTTCGAACGCATCGACCAGCAGCAACACGCCGTCGGCCATATTCAGCACCCGTTCCACTTCGCCCCCAAAGTCGGCGTGTCCCGGAGTATCGATGATATTAATTTTGTATCCTTTATAGTCTATGGACACGTTTTTGGCCAGGATGGTAATACCGCGTTCGCGTTCCAGGTCGTTGTTGTCCATAATAAGTTCGCCGGCGGTTTCGTTTTCACGGAACAGGTTTCCGGCCAGTAGCATTTTGTCCACCAGCGTAGTTTTTCCGTGGTCAACGTGCGCAATAATAGCGATGTTTCTGATTTTCTGCATGTAACACAATCTTTTTTTGAGGGCGCAAAGATACGAAAATTACAGGAAAGTATAAGAAGAGAAAGGTGAAAATATTAATTTTAATAATTCAACTGAATATGTTAAGGTAAATGTTTCATTGCCTCATGACAAGTTGATGACTAACTTTTGCCCGGGCATGATTTTATCGCCGGTGAGTTTGTTCTGTTTTTTCAACGTACTAACTGTAATCCCATGCTTTTTTGCAATCGAATACAGGGTATCCCCTTTTCTTACATGATGATACACTACTGATGGCGGTTCTGGCTGAGTATTAATTGCCTGAGTCTGGGTTGTACTTGCCAATGCCCCTTCAAGTGCGTGTTGTGTAGAATCTGCCTCAGTGGTTGTATTCACCTGATCAATCACCCTTCCGGCCGAGATATACCTCCTGGCATAATAATATTCATCGGAATGAGAAATCACGATGCCGCTCTGGTTGGATGAATGGATAAATTCAAATTTGCCGTTTTCGTGGGCATTCACCACTATTCCCACATGTCCCACTCGTTTATTCACTCTTCGGCCGGAAAAAAACACCAAATCACCGGGTTTCAGCTCTGTCCTTTCAATTTTTCCAAATTGGGTTGCCTGTTCGGCAGATGAGCGTTTGAGCTTAAATCCAAAATGATCATAGACATAGGAGCTGAATCCCGAACAATCGAACCGGATGGATGGATTGGGACGGTAATGGTAGGGTTTACCCAGGTATCGTTTTGCAAAGCGAATTAGGGAGTCGGTGGTTAAACAGGTTGGCTCTACCACTGTTGTTACTGAAGGATGACTGATTGGAGTAGTGTGTAGTGTGCCTGAAAGTTGAGTGGTTGGATTTGCTTGTAGTGTATCCGAAGGATATGTGGTTAGAATGGCCTGTTCCTGTGCGAATGCAACTGAAAAGAAGCTGAATGTGGTAAGGATAAAAAGCAGTTTACTATATCGGTGCATGCGTAATTTTTTTCGTTTGCTTACACAAAGATAAGATTTCTCATTAAATTGTCTTAGCTGTTAAATTATTTTTTACCTTTGTATTCATCCTTTAAATGTATGAATACCCTTGCCTGGATAGGTTTCTGTCAGGGATTGTTTGCTGCCCTGCTCATGTTCACCAAAAAGGACAGTTCGTTGCCTGATAAAATTTTGTCGGGATGGCTTACCTTGCTTGCCATTGAGTTCCTTACCTGCGGAGTCGATCACGAGGTGTTTGGTGAGCCCTTGTTGTCGAGTTCGTTCCTGTTGTTCAATCCGGCTATGTTTGTGTATGTGAGTTCCCTGACCCGCCCTGAGTTCAGGCTGAAATGGTGGCAGTTGTTGCATTTAGTTCCGTTCGTTGTCTTCGAAATCGTTGCTTATAGTATTCGGGAACCATTTTCAATCGATAATTTCTTCAGTAAGGATGATAATTTTGCCTTCCGGATGAGTTTTGCTGTTGCCAATATTCTTTCCTGGCTGACGTATAATC